>JACIYY010000025.1 GCA_014359685.1 Porphyrobacter sp.
GTCATCAACCACACCAGTGACCAGCATCCCTGGTTCCAGGCCGCGCGCCGCGCGCCGCCGGGCAGCCCCGAGCGCAATGTCTATGTCTGGTCGGACAACGACCAGCTCTATTCGGGCACAAGGATCATCTTCTGCGACACCGAAAAATCCAACTGGACCTGGGATGAGGAGGCCAAGGCCTATTTCTGGCACCGCTTCTATTCCCACCAGCCCGACCTCAATTTCGACAATCCCGAGGTGCTGGCCCGCGTGCTGGAGGTGATGCACTTCTGGCTCGACGCCGGGATCGACGGGCTGCGGCTCGATGCGATCCCCTATCTGATCGAGCGCGACGGCACCTCCAACGAGAACCTGCCCGAGACGCACGAGGTGCTGAAGGCCATCCGCCGCGATCTGGACGCGCATTATCCCGGCCGGATGCTGCTGGCGGAGGCCAATATGTGGCCCGAGGATACGCAGCAATATTTCGGCCACCGCGAGGATCGGACCGACGAATGCCACATGGCGTTCCACTTCCCGCTGATGCCGCGCATGTACATGGCGGTGGCGCAGGAGGACCGCTTCCCGATCACCGACATCATGCGCCAGACCCCGGACATTCCGCCCGACGCGCAATGGGCGATCTTCCTGCGCAACCATGACGAGCTGACGCTGGAGATGGTGACCGATTCGGAGCGCGATTACCTCTGGAACACCTATGCCGCCGACCGCCGCGCGCGGATCAATCTGGGCATCCGCCGCCGCCTGGCTCCGCTGATGGAGCGCGACCGGCGGCGGATCGAGCTGATGAACGCGCTGCTGCTGACCATGCCCGGCACGCCCGTGCTCTATTATGGCGACGAGATCGGCATGGGCGACAACATCTTCCTGGGCGACAGAGATGGCGTGCGTACCCCGATGCAATGGTCGCCCGACCGCAATGGCGGCTTTTCCAGAGCCGACCCCGCCAGCCTGACGCTGCCACTGATCCAGGACCCGCTCTACGGATACGAGGCAGTCAACGTGGAGGCGCAGGAGCGCGACCGTCACTCGCTGCTGAACTGGGTCAAGCGGATGCTGGCGGTGCGCCGCCACCACCAGAGCTTCGGACGCGGCACCCAGACCTTCCTGCGCCCGGCCAACCGCCGCATCCTTGCCTTTCTGCGCCAGCACGAGGGCGAAACCGTGCTGTGCGTCGCCAATCTGGGCCGCAATGCGCAGGCGGTGGAGCTGGACCTGCATGAATTCGAAGGCTGCACCCCGGTCGAGATGTCGGGCGGGGAAGCGTTCCCCGCCATCGGCCAGCTGCCCTATCTGCTGACGCTGCCCCCTTACGGCTTCCTGTGGTTCAGGATTGGCGGCGAAGCGAGCGCGCCAGACTGGTCGTCGGGGGCGCCGGGCCTGGAGGTGGAGCGCCACACCTTCGTGCTGCGGCCCGGGCTTGCCGACATCACCACAGGCGCGGCGCGGGCGGTGCTGGAGGGCGAGGCGCTGCCGGCCTATATCGCCCAGCGCCGCTGGTTCGGCGCCAAGGACCAGCGGATCGAGCAGGTGCGCCTGCTGCGCGCGACGCCGCTGCCGGCGGCCGACGACCTCCTGCTGGCGGATATCGAGGTTTCGACGGCGGCGGGCGCGGCGACCTATACCCTGCCGCTGGGCATCGCCTGGGAAGGGGAGCGGCATGGCCCGTTCGCCTCCAACCTGGCGATCGCCCGGGTCCGCCGGGGGCGCATTGTGGGCCTGCTGACCGATGGTTTTGCGCTGCCGGCCTTCGCCCGCTCGGTGCTGACCGGGATGCGCGACGGCGTGACGATCCCCGCCGACGGGGGCGAGCTGCGCTTCGCGGCCACCCCGCGCTTCGACATCGACCCCGAGGCAGAGCCCGAATGGATCGCCGCCGAACAGTCGAACAGCACGATGGCGGTCGGGCAGGCGGCGGTGCTCAAGCTGCTGCGCAAGGTTACCCCCGGCATCCATCCCGATGCGGAGATGGCCGGATATCTGGCCGATCACGGCTTTGCCAACGTGCCCCCGGTGCTGGGCACCGTGACCCGGATCGAGAACGGCGAGCCGACGCTGCTGATGCTGGCGCAGGCCTTCGTCTACAATCAGGGCGATGGCTGGCAGTGGACGCTGAACGCGCTGGAGCGGCTGGCCAGCGATATCGACTGGAGCTTCTCCAATTACGAGAACTTCGCCGCCAATCTGGGCCGTCGGCTGGCCGAGATGCATCGCGTGCTGGCCCGCGCCACCGATGATCCGGCCTTTGCGCCCGAGATCATCGCGGCGGGCGATGCCCAAGCGCTGGGCGAGCGCGTCGCCGCCGGCTTCGACACCGCGCTGGGCCGGCTCGCCAGCGCGCCGCTGGACGAGACGGCGGCGGCGGATGCCGCGTTCCTGGCCGCGCGGCGCGATGCCATCGTGGCACGCATCGCTGAGGTCGCGGGCGTGGCAGAGGGGCAATGCCGGACCCGCATCCATGGCGACCTGCATCTGGGGCAGGTGCTGGTCACCGGGCACGACGTGATGATCATCGACTTCGAGGGCGAGCCGACCCGCCCGCTGGCCGAGCGCCGCGCCAAGGACCATCCGCTGCGCGATGTGGCCGGCATGATCCGCAGCTTCGACTACGCCGCCGCCGTAGCCGAGGACATGCATCCCGCAGGCGCCGATTCGTGGGAGGAACGCAGACAGCAGGGCGCCGAGATGTTCCGTCGCCGCGCCGTCGAAAGCTTCCTTGAAGGTTATGGCGGCGACGCCAAGGGCGATCCGCTGCTGTCGCTGTTCGTGCTGGAAAAGGCGGCTTACGAAGTGTCCTACGAAGCCGCCAACCGACCCGACTGGATCGCCGTCCCGGCGCGCGGCCTTGCCCGTGCCGCGCGCGCGCTGATCGGGGTCGAAGAGAACACCGGAGACCGCGCATGACCGCCCATGACAGCCATCTGGCGAGTGCTGCCGCCGCCATTCTGGAAGGGCGGCTGGACGATCCCTTCGCCTTCCTCGGCCCGCACCGCGACGCCAGCGGCGGCGGCTCGGTGGTCCGCACCTTCCAGCCCGGCGCCCGCGCGGTGGCGCTGGTGCCGCCGGGTGGCGGAGAGCCGATCGCGGCGATGGAGGAGCTGGCCGACGGCCTGTTCGAAGGCCGCCTGCCCGCCGGCGCGGACTATCTGCTGCGCATCATCTGGCCCGCCGAAGGCACTCCCGCCGGCGAGGCGGTGCAGGAGACCGAGGATGCCTATGCCTTCGGCCCTCTGCTGTCCGATTTCGACCTCCATCTGTTCGCCGAGGGCCGGCATCTGGAGATGGCGCGGGTGTTCGGCGCCCATCCGCGCGAGATCGGCGGGGTGGCGGGGGTCGCCTTCTCGGTGTGGGCGCCCAATGCGCGGCGCGTCTCGGTGGTCGGCGACTTCAACGCCTGGGACGGCCGCCGCCACCCGATGCGGCGGCGCCATGGACCCGGCGTCTGGGAGCTGTTCGTGCCCCGGCTGGGGGTGGGCGCGCGCTACAAGTTCGAGATCGCCGGCGCCCATGGCGGGATCGTGCAGAAGGCCGACCCGCTCGCCCGTCAGACCGAGCCGCCGCCGGCGACCGCCTCGGTGGTCGCGGCCGAGCCAGATTATCGCTGGACCGACCGCGACTGGATGGAGGAGCGCGCGCGCCGCCACGCGCCCGACGCGGCGATCAGCATCTACGAGGTCCATGCCGGATCGTGGCTGCGCCCGGAAGGCGAGGGCCCGCAGAGCGCCGGCGCGACGCTCGACTGGGCGGGCCTTGCCGACAAGCTGATCCCCTATGCCGCCGATATGGGCTTCACCCATGTCGAGCTGATGCCGATCATGGAGCATCCGTTCGGCGGCAGCTGGGGCTACCAGCCGCTCGGGCAGTTCGCCCCATCGGCCCGCTTCGGCCGGCCCGAGGACTTCGCCTTCTTCGTCGATGCCTGCCACCGCGCCGGCCTCGGCGTGATCCTCGACTGGGTGCCCGCGCATTTCCCCACCGATGCGCACGGCCTCGCGCTGTTCGACGGCACGCATCTGTACGAACATGCCGACCCGCGCGAGGGGTTCCACCAGGACTGGAACACGCTGATCTACAATCTGGGCCGCAACGAGGTATCGGGCTTCCTGCTGGCGAGCGCGGTGTGGTGGCTGGAGACCTTCCATGTCGACGGGCTGCGGGTCGATGCCGTCGCCTCGATGCTCTACCGCGACTACAGCCGCCAGCCGGGCGAATGGATCCCCAACGTGCATGGCGGGCGCGAGAATCTGGAATCGGTCGC
>JACIYY010000250.1 GCA_014359685.1 Porphyrobacter sp.
ACCCCGGCAACCCCCGCAACCGCCGCACGCGGGTCTCGAGCATGGTCGAAAGCGAGGCGGGCGCAAGGCTGCTGGTCGATACGTCGCCCGATCTGCGCCAGCAATTGCTGGACAACGCAATCGCCCGCGTCGATGCGGTGTTCTGGACGCACGACCACGCCGACCATTGCCACGGCATCGACGATCTGCGCCCGATGCGCTATGGCCGCACCGGCCCGCTGCCCGGCTTCGCCTCGGAGGAGACGGTGCGCCGCCTGCGCCAGCGCTTCGGCTACGTCTTCGCCGGGCGGGAGGGCTATCCGACCATCGTCAAGCTCGACACGCTGGACCTCGTGCGGATCCATTCGGGGTTCCGCATCGGCTGGTGCCAGATGCCGCACGGGCCGATCTCCAGCACCGGCTACCGCTTCGAAGCCGATGGCAGGTCCATCGGCTATGCAACGGATTTCTCACACATAACAGATGAGATGGTGGCGCTGTTCGACGGCGCGGATATCCTTGTCACCGACTGCCTGCGCCGCGAACCGCATCCGACCCATGCGAGCCTGGCGATGGCGCTGGAGCTGGCGGCGCGGTGCGGTGCGCGCACCACAATCCTCACGCATCTCGACAAGAGCCTCGATTACGCGGCGCTGTCGGCAGAGGTGCCGGCCGGCGTGCTGGTCGGCTTCGACGGCATGGAGCTGGTCGCGTGAGCCCGGCGGGCTGGGTGTCGTTGGTGGCGATGCTGGGCTGGCTGGCGCTGGTGGTCAGTGCCTTGCGCACGCATCGGATCGGGGGCCGCCGGGCCTTGGCGATGGCGCTGGCATGGGCCGCGATCATCGCGCTGGTGGCGCTGCTGATCGCGCTCTACCGCCGGCATTTAACATAATATATATTATCAACCTGGCGTCCGGACTGGCGTTTGCGAAGGCAACTGCCCGGCGCAGCCCCCGCTCACGGAGCAGCTCCTGCGAGCGCGTCCGCGCGGATCCGTGATGGACAATGCGGGTTTGACGTGCATGGTTGGGATCGCTGCCCCGCAGCACCTCCTCCACAACGCACAAGGCCTTGATCGACGATGAGCGACCCGTTCGCCCCGCTGACCTTCCTTCGCGGGCCGGCCATGAAGAACCGCTTCATGCTGGCCCCGCTCACCAACCAGCAGAGCCACCCCGACGGCACGCTGAGCGATGCCGAATGCGCGTGGCTGGTCAAACGCGCGCAAGGCGGGTTCGGCCTGACGATGACCTGCGCCACGTGCGTCCACCCATCGGGACAGGGCTTTCCCGGCCAGCTCGGCATCTGGTCCGATCACCATCTGCCCGCCCTCGCCCGCCTTGCCGCAGCGATCCGCCAGGCCGGTTCGCTCTCGGCCGTACAGCTTCAGCACAGCGGCTGGCGGGCCCCGGCCGAGCTGACAGGGCGGCAGCCTGCGGGGCCGTTCGAACATGCCGAAACCGGGTCGCGGGCGATGACCACAGCCGAAGTCGAAGAGGCGGTGGAGTCCTTCATCGCCGCCGCCATTCGCGCCGAACGTGCCGGCTTCGACGGAGTCGAGCTGCACGCGGCCCATTCCTACCTGATCTGCCAGTTCCTCGACGCCACCAACCAGCGCGACGATGGCTGGGGCGGCGCGTTCGCCAACCGGCGGCGGTTTCTCGATACCGTCATCGCCGGCATCCGCGAGCGCACCGGGCCGCACTTCCAGCTGGGCGTGCGCCTGTCGCCCGAACGTCACGGCATCCCCACCGGTGAGGCGCGGGAATTGGCCGAATCGCTGATGCTTTCGGGCGTGGTCGACTATGTCGACATGTCGATGTGGGACTGCTTCAAGACGCCGGTCGATCCGGCCTATGCCGCTCGGCCGCTTATCGAATGGTTCACCGACCTGCCGCGCGGGGGCTGCCGGCTGGGCGTGGCCGGCAGGATCATGGACGCAGCGACCGTGCGACGGTGCCTCGAATCCGGCGCCGATTTCGTGCTGCTTGGCCGCGCTGCGATCCTCCACCACGATTTCCCGCAGCGGATGGCCGCCGATCCGGACTTCGCCGCTGTGTCCACCCCGGTCAGCCGCGACTACCTTCGCGCAGAGGCCCTCTCTGACCCGTTCATCGATTATCTGGGCAGATGGGACGGTTTCGTGGCACCTTCGGCCGTGGCCCTCGATGCGAACGCCCCGGAGGGCGCCGGACGATGAGATGAGGAGACGCCGATGATCGCGGACAA
Source organism: Porphyrobacter sp. (assembly GCA_014359685.1). Taxonomy (GTDB): domain Bacteria; phylum Pseudomonadota; class Alphaproteobacteria; order Sphingomonadales; family Sphingomonadaceae; genus Croceibacterium. Next base: position 2,209 of record JACIYY010000250.1, read on the forward strand.
AGGCGGCTCCGGCCCGGCTGCGCCGCTGCGCTGCGCCGGCGGCTGAGGGGGCGGCGTTGGCCAGCCAAAGCGCCGATCTGTTCGGCCCCGATCCGGGCGTCGATCCCCTCGCCTATTATTGCGGCGATCCTGATGGCGACCTCTATTGCGCCGCGCCGGCGGAGGTCGCCGCGCCGTGGCGCCAATTCGTCGCCGGGCTGGCGCAGCAGAACGGCGGCGATCTCGCCGGCGCGCAGGCCCGGCTCGACCGTCATGTCGAGGAGCTGGGCCTCGCCTTCCGCCTGACCGGTGACGACAAGGAACGGCCCTGGCCGCTCGGGCCGGTGCCGATCCTGATCGGGGCACAGGAATGGGCCGGCATTGTCGCGGCGCTGGTCCAGCGCGCCGATCTGCTGGAAGC
>JACIYY010000251.1 GCA_014359685.1 Porphyrobacter sp.
GCCGCCTGGCTGGGCAGCAGCCCTTGCGCGCGGCGCACCGCCGGCGCGCCCGGCGGGCTGGCGGGCGCGGCCCGGGCGGAGCCGGACGGATCGACGATGCCCACGTCGCACGACCAGTCGCCAAGGCCCATCAGCGAAGTGCGCAGATCGCCATGCTGCGAGACCTGCCCCAGCCCGCCCGGCAACGCCTGCCATGCGCCCGAAGCGTCGCGGGCGAGGAAGGCGCGCAGGGTGAAGCTGCGCGGTTCCAGTCGGTTGCCGACCAGGCACGGCGTGGTCGACAGCTGGACGATCTCCTGCGCGGTGTAGTCCATGGCGCGGCGGGCCATGGCACCGCGCAGGCGGCGGCGATCCTCCGCCGTCAGGCTGGCGCCCGCGCGGGTGGCCCCGTCCGGCAGCAGCGCCACCGGGGTGCGGAAGGAGGAGCCGAGGACCAGATCGTCGAGATGGTCGAGCACATAGTCGCGTTCCTGCGGCCCGCCACACCACCAGGTCGCCGCGTTGGGCAGGGCCAGCGGCTCCCCCAGCAGGTGCTGGCACAGGCGCGGCAGGAAGGCCGACATGGCGCGCGATTCGACCACGCCGGAACCCATCCAGTTGGCCACCGCCAGCTGGCCCGATTCGCACGCCGACAGCAGGCCCGGCACGCCGATGCGCGAGCGGGTGTCGAAGTTCAGCGGATCGATATCGCGCGAGTTGATCCACCGCCACAATGCGTCGATCCGCTTGAGGCCGGCGATGGTCCGCACGAACAGCTGCCCGTCGCGCACCACCAGGTCGCGCCCTTCCACCAGCGAGAAGCCGAGATGGCGGGCGAGATGCGCCTGTTCGGGATAGGACTGGTTGAACCGGCCGGGCGTCAGCAGCGCGATGCGCGGGTCCGCGCGGGCGCAATCGGCGGCGATCCCTTCGCGCAGGGCGTCGAAGAACTCGGCCTGCCGCCGCGCCCCCGCCGCCGCCAGCAAGCCGCCGGTGGCGCGGACCAGCGCCAGCCGGTTCTCCAGCGCGTAGCCGATCCCGACGGCCAGCCGCACCCGGTCCGCCAGCACCCGCCATTCGCCGGTTGGCCCGCGTGCGAGGTCGATCGCGCATACTTTCAGGTGGTGCCCGCCGCGCGGCGGCAGGCCGACCATGCGGCGGGCATAATGCGGGCTGCCCGACACCACCGCCGCCGGCAGGTGACCGTCCCGCACCAGGCTCTGCGCGCCATAGAGGTCGGCGAGCACTGCTTCCAGCAGATCGGCGCGCTGGACCAGCGCCGCGACAATGCCGGCCCATTCCTGTACCCCGATCAGGATCGGCACCGGCCCGAGCGGCCAGGGC
>JACIYY010000252.1 GCA_014359685.1 Porphyrobacter sp.
TGGCGGACCTCGAAGCCGGCCGCGCCGATGCGCTGCGCCAGCATCGCGCCGGCCAGCTGCGGCAGGCCGGCAAGGCTGGCGACCAGCCAGGCGAGCCCGCCCAGCGCGGCGAGGATCAGCGCGAGGAACAGCCTGTGGAGCTGCTGTTCGGTGAACGGCAGCACCCGCAGCAGCGCATCGGCAATCGAGCCGCGCCTCCGCGACCGCGGCGCGGCGCGGCCACCCTTGCCCTCGCCCCGGCCCGCGCCCCAGCCCGTACCTTGCCGGCGCACCGGGCGGGCGTTGCGGCGGATCGTCTCAGCCATCGGCGCCCTCCCGCACCGGCAGGCGGCCGGCATGGCGCAGCGCGTCGGCCACCAGCAGCTCCACCAGATCGGCATAGGAGATGCCGCAATGGCGGGCCTGTTCGGGCACCAGGCTGAGCCGGGTCATGCCGGGCTGGGTGTTGGTCTCCAGCAGGAACAGCCCGTCTTCGCCCACTTCGTCGTCCCAGCGGAAGTCGGAGCGGCTGGTGCCACGGCAGCCGAGCAGTTGGTGCGCGCGCAGCGCGTAGTCGCAGCACAGCCGCGCGATCGCAGGCGGGATGCGCGCCGGGCAGACATGCTCGGTCAGCCCGTCGGTATATTTGGCCTCGAAATCGTAAAAGCCGCTTTTGGGCACCAGTTCTGTCACGCCCAGCGCGCGCGTGCCATCGGGTCCGGCGAGCACCGCCGTGGTCAGCTCGCGGCCGCGAATATAGGGTTCGGCCAGCAGGCGGTCGAATTGCTGCCACGGGCCGGGCGCGTCGCGGCGGATCGGGTTGCCGCAATTGCTCTGGTCGGTCACGATCGCCACCCCGACCGAGGAGCCTTCGTTGACCGGCTTGAGCACATAGGGGCGGGCCAGCGGATCGCCGTCGAACAGCGTCCGGGTGGCGACGATGCGCCCGCCGGGCATGGGGATGCCGTGCGGCACCAGCGCCTGCTTGGTCAGCTCCTTGTCGATGGCGATGACCGAGGTGGCGAGGCCCGAATGGGTGTAGGGCAGGCCCATCAGGTCGAGCATCCCCTGCACCGTCCCGTCCTCCCCCGGCACGCCGTGGAGCGCGTTGAACACCACGTCGGGCGCGGCCTCGGCGATCCGCAGCGCGACATCGCGGCCCATGTCGATGCGGGTGACGCGGTGGCCGCGCTCCTCCAGCGCATCGGCGACGCCGGTGCCCGACATCAGCGAGACCGGCCGCTCACTGGCCCAGCCGCCCATCAGCACGGCGACGTGGAGCCGGGGCAGGCCGGCGGCGGTAGCGCTCATGGCCGGCCCACCCGCTGGATTTCCCATTCCAGGCTGACGCCCTGCGATCCGGCGACGCGGCGGCGGACCTCCTCCCCCAGCCCTTCGATATCGGCGCTGGTGGCGCTGCCGGTGTTGATGAGGAAATTGGCGTGCTTCTCGCTGACCTGCGCGCCGCCGATGGCAAGGCCGCGGCAGCCGGCGGCATCGACCAGCTGCCAGGCCTTGAGCCCGGGCGGGTTCTTGAAGGTTGAGCCGCCGGTGCGGCTGCGCAGCGGCTGGGTCCGCTCCCGCTCGGCGGCGATGCGGTCCATCTCGGCGCCGATCGCCCCCGGATCGTCGGGCACGCCGCGCAGCCGGGCGGAGGTGACGATCGCCCCGTCGGGCAGGCGCGAATGGCGGTAGGAAAATCCGAGGTCGCGCGCCGGCAGCGTGATCTGCGTCCCGTCGGGCAGCACCACCTCGCAATCGATCAGCAGATCGGCGATGTCGTGGCCATAGGCGCCGCCATTCATCCGCACCAGCCCGCCCACCGTGCCGGGGATGCCGCGCAGGAACTCCAGCCCGCCGATCCCGGCATCGCGCGCGGTCGAGGCGACGAGGATGCCGCTGGCCCCGCCGCCGCATTCCAGCACGCAATCGCGCAGCACCGCCACCGTGGCGAAGGGCTTGCCCAGCCGCACCACCACGCCGGGCACCCCGCCATCGCGGACGATCAGGTTGGAGCCGAGCCCCAGCGCCATCACCGGCGTGCCCTCCTCCACCCCGCCGAGAAAGGCGACGAGATCGTCGATATCGGCCGGCTCGAACAGCCAGTCGGCCGGGCCGCCGGTCCTGAACCAGGTCAGCCGGTCGAGCGGGGCGTCGGCGGTCAGCGTGCCGCGCACCCGCTGCGGCACCGCGCCGACATGATCGTGGCTCTCTTCCGAACCGGGGGCGTTGCCGACCGGGCGCGGCGGGCTGTCGGGCTGGGTCATGCGGCGCCTCCGGCGGCGGCCTGCGGTGCCGGGCTGCGGTGCTGCTCGACCGCCGCCGCCAGCCCGGCCGCCCAGCGGGTGATGTCGCCCGCGCCAAGGCACAGTACGATATCGCCCGGCCCGAGGATGGCGGCAAGCTGCTGCGCCAGCGAGTCCGGCCCGTCCACCAGAGCGGCGAAGCGGTGGCCGCGCGCCTTCAGCCCGGCGACCAGCGCGGCCGAATCCACCCCTTCGATGGGCGGCTCGCCGGCCGGATAGACGGGGGCCACGAACACCATGTCGGCATCGTTGAAGGCCGACTGGAACGCGCCCATCAGGTCGCGCAGCCGGGTATAGCGGTGCGGCTGGACCACGGCGATGACCCGCCCGCCGCTGCCGGTGCCGGATCCGGTGCCGCCCGCCTCGCTGGCCTCGCGCCCGGCGGCCAGCACGGCGCGGATTTCCACCGGGTGATGCGCGTAATCGTCGATGATCACAGCGCCGGCGACCTCGCCGACCCGGGTGAAGCGCCGCCGCACGCCGGAAAAGCGCGCAAAGCCGGTGCGGATCACAGAGTCGGGACAGCCCAGTTCCGCCGCCACGGCGATCGCCGCCAGCGCGTTCTGGACATTGTGCCGCCCGGGCATCGGCAAAGCGATGTCGGCGATCACCCGGCGGGTGCCGTCGCGGGCGGTGTGGACCGCATCGAACAGCGTGCCGCCGGCCTGCGGGCGGAGAGTCTCGCCGCGCCAGTCGGCCTGCGCCGAAAGGCCGTAGGTGATGACCCGCCGGTCGCGCACCCGGGCGATCGCCTGCTGCACCTCCGGATGATCGACGCACAGCACCGCCGCGCCGTAGAACGGCACATTCTCGATGAATTCCACGAACGCCTCTCGCACCGCGTCGAAGCTGCCGTAATGGTCGAGATGTTCGGGGTCGATATTGGTGACCACGGCGATGGTCCCGTCGAGGCGCAGGAAGCTGCCGTCGCTCTCGTCGGCCTCCACCACCATCCACTCGCTCTGTCCCAGGCGCGCATTGGAGCCGTAGCTTTCGATGATCCCGCCATTGATCACCGTCGGGTCGAGCCCGCCCGCCTCCATCAGCGCGGCGACCATGCTGGTGGTGGTGGTCTTGCCGTGGGTGCCGGCGACCGCGACGGTGCGCTTCAAGCGCATCAGCTCGGCCAGCATCTCCGCCCGGCGGACCACCGGGATGCGCGCCTCCAGCGCGGCGGCGACCTCCGGATTGTCGCGTCTGACCGCGCTGGAGACGACCACCACCGCCGCATCGCCGAGATGCCGGGCCGCATGGCCGATGGCGACGGGGATGCCGCGCGCGCGCAGCCGTTCCACCCCCGGCCCTTCGGCGAGGTCGCTGCCCTGCACCGTGTAGCCGAGATTGTGCATCACCTCGGCAATGCCCGACATGCCGATCCCGCCGATGCCGACGAAATGGATGGTGCCGATGTCGATGCCGACGCCCTTCATCGCCCCTCCCCCGTGCCCGGCGCCGAGCGGGCCGCGCGCGCGCCGACGGCGGCGCGAGAGGGCTTCGCCGCGGGCGTGGGCTTGACCCGGATCACGTCCTGGATCGGGGCGCCGCCGAAGCCTTCGACCAGATCGGCCAGATCCCTCGCCGCATCGGGCCGGCCGCACTGGCGCGCGGCATGGGCGGCGGCGATCAGCGCCTCGGGCTCGGCCGCCCATTCGGCCAGCTGCCGCGCCAGCTCCGCCGGGGTGAAGGCCGGCTGGGCAATCGCCCGGGCCGCGCCGGCCTGCGCCATTTCGCGCGCATTGACGGTCTGGTGATCGTCGGTGGCGATCGGCAGCGGCACCAGAATCGCAGGCCGGCCCACGGCGGTCAGCTCGGCAATGGTCGAGGCGCCGGCGCGCCCGATGAACAGATGGGTGCCGGCCAGCCGCGCGGCCATATCCTCGAAGAAGCTCGCCAGCTCGGCCTCGATCCCCTCGGCGGCATAGCGGGCGCGCACCGAGTCGAGATCCTCCGGCCGGCATTGCTGGGTGACGCGCAGCCGCGCCTTGACCGCCGCCGGCAGCAGCGCCAGCCCCTCTGGCACCACCTGCGACAGCACCCGCGCGCCCTGGCTGCCGCCGGTCACCAGCAGCCGCAGCGGCCCGCCGGCTTCGGGCACCGGATAGGGCTCCTGACGCAGCGCCAGCACCCCGGCGCGCACCGGGTTGCCGATCAGGTGGACCTTCGCGGCGGCGCCGGCGGGCAGGCGGCGGACCTGCGGATAGGCGGTGGCGATGGCATCGACCCGGCCCGCCAGCAGGCGGTTGACCCGGCCGAGCACCGCGTTCTGCTCGTGAATCACCGCCGGCACCCCGGCGGCGGAGGCGGCCAGCAGCGCGGGCAGCGCCGGATAGCCGCCGAAGCCGACCACCGCGCTGGGCGCGAAGCGGCGATACAGCCGCCGGGCCAAAGAGCGCCCCTGCCACACCGCCGCCAGCGCGGGCGGCCAGCCCAGCGGATTGCCGGTGAAGCGCCCCGCCGGCAGGACGTGCGATTCGAGGAAATCGGGCTTGCCGGGGATCGCCGCCCCGCGCGCATCGGTGATCAAGGCGACGCGGTGGCCGCGCCGCTCCAGCTCCTGCGCCAGCGCGAAGGCCGGGGTCAGGTGGCCCCCGGTGCCCCCGGCGGCGAGAACGAAATGGCGCGAGACGGTGCTCACCTGCGATCCCCGATGCTGCGCCCGAAGGCGCGATTGTCGCGCCCCAGATACGGGTTGCGGCGGGTGATGGCCAGCAGCAGACCGATGGTAAAGCACTGCGCGATGGTCGACGACCCGCCATAGCTGACCAGCGGCAGGGTCATGCCCTTGCTGGGGAACAGCTGCAGATTGACCAGGATGTTGATGAACGCCTGCCCCCCGAACAGGGTGGTCAGCCCGGCCGCCGCGAGCACGGTGAACAGCGCCTCCTCCTCCACCAGCCGCACCAGCACGCGCAGCACGATGGCGAGGTACAGCAGCACGATCATCGCGCAGACCAGCAGGCCGAACTCCTCCCCCACGACCGAGAAGATGTAGTCGGTATGGGCTTCGGGCAGCATCATCTTGCGGGTGCCCAGCCACAGCCCGCTGCCGGTCCAGCCGCCGGCCATCAGCGTGCGGCTGGCAAGGTCCACCTGGTCATAGGCGGTGCCGCCGCCCAGGAAGCTGTCGATCCGGTGGCGGGCATTGTCATAGGTGAGATAGGCGCCCGCCATCAGCACCGCGCCGCCGCCGGCCAGCACCCCGATCCGCTTCAGCGGCAGGCCGGCCAGCGTCACCAGCACGCCCCAGGCGCCGACGAACAGCACCGCATCGCCGAGATTGGGCTGGAGCATCATCAGCGCCACGATCAGCCCCAGCAGCGCGCCGCTGACCGCGATCACCGGCAGGCCCGGATCGCGGAGCTTCCAGCTGAGGATCCACGCGGTCACCACCACGAAGACCGGCTTCAGGAACTCCGACGGCTGGAAGCGGATGCCAAGGTCAAGCCAGCGCCGGGCGCCGTTGACCTCGCTGCCGACCACCGGCACCAGTGCCAGCGCGATCAGCATCGCCAGCGCGAACAGGATCGAGCCGCGCCGCACCAGCGTCGCCGGGGCCAGCGAGGTGCCGATCAGGACCACCAGGCCGAGCAGCTGCCAGCGCAAATGGAGCCAGAAGAAGTGCAGGTCGCCCAGCCCGCCCGGCCCGCCCGACAGGCGCCGCGCGCTGGAGGGGGAGGCCGCCGCCACCGCCACCGCGCCGACCGCCATCAGCAGCAGCACCAGCGCCAGCAGCACCCGGTCGATCTCCCGCCACCAGATCCGCAGCCTCTGCTGGCGGCTCTGCGGGAAGGCCGGCGCAGCACTGGCGCGCAGGCCCGGACGCGGGACATAGGGGCGGGGGCCGGAGGAGGGCGCGAGGCTCATGCCGCGCTCCCGCCGGGGCTGGCGGTAGAGGTGAGGCCGGGGCCGGCCAGCTCGGCGACCAGCTTGCGGAAGGTGTCGCCGCGCACCTCGTAATCGCGGAACTGGTCGAAGCTGGCGCAGGCCGGGCTGAGCAGCACGACATCGCCGGGCCGGGCGGCGGCGATGGCGCGGCGCACCGCCTCGCACAGCATCTCCGCCCGCTCGACCCGCATATGCGGCGCCAGCAGCTCGGTGAACAGCGGCCCCGCCTCCCCGATCGTATAGGCGCAGGCGACATGGCCGAACCA
>JACIYY010000253.1 GCA_014359685.1 Porphyrobacter sp.
GTGGGCGTGCTGTTCGTGCTGTTCCCGCTGCTCTCCACCCTCGCCTATGGCCTGTTCACGGTGATGATCATTGCCGCCTGGGCGGTCGTCACCGGCGTGCTGGAGATCGCCGCCGCGATCCGGATGCGGCGCGAGATCGAGGGCGAGTGGCTGCTCGCGCTGTCGGGCGTGCTGTCGGTGCTGCTGGGCGTCGGGCTGGTCGTGCTGGCCTGGATCGACCCCGGCGTGACCGTGCTGTCGGTCGGCTGGCTGATCGCGATCTATGCGCTGATCGCGGGAATCGCGCTGATCGTGCTGTCGCTGCGGCTGAGGAAGCGCGCCAAGGGCGACTAGAGGGCGCTCCGGCGGCGTCGGCGGTCCAGCAACCGGGATCGCCGGGCCGCCGCCGGCCGTTGCCCGGCCATGACTCACCGCCTGTTCGTCGCCATCCGCCCGCCCGAGCCGGTGCGCGAGCGCCTGCTCGACACGATGGAGGCGGTCGAGGGCGCGCGCTGGCAGGACGAGGCGCACCTGCACCTGACCTTGCGCTTCGTCGGCTCGGTCGAGCGCCCGGTGGCCAACGAGCTGGCCGGGGCGCTGGCCCGGCTGCGCGCCCCGCCCTTCGCGCTGGCGGTGCGCGGCGTCGGCCATTTCGAGCACAAGGGCCGGCCGCAGGCGCTATGGGCGCGGGTGCCGCCCGAGCCGGGGCTGGAGGTGCTGCGCGCGCGGGTCGAGCGGGCCTGCGCCGAGATCGGGCTGGGGCGCGAGACGCGGCGCTTCGTGCCGCACATCACGCTGGCCCGGCTGGGCGGCGGCAGCGGCCCTGTGGGCGGGTGGCTGGCCAGCCACGGCGGCTTGCGCGCAGGGCCGTGGCCGGTCGAGGCGTTCTCGCTCTACGAAAGCCATCTCGGCCAGCACGGCGCGTTGTATGAGGAGGTCGCCCGCTATCCGCTGGCGCCCGATGCCGGGGCGGGTCAGCCGCGCCCGCGATAGGGGGCGACGCCCTGATCGGGCAGCCACAGCCCGGCCGGCGGCGCGGCGCTCTGCCAGAAGACGTCGATCGGGATCCCGCCGCGCGGATACCAGTAGCCGCCGATCCGCAGCCAGCGCGGCGCCATCTCGTCGAACAGGCGGCGGCCGATGCCGACGGTGACCGCCTCGTGAAAGCCGCAATGGTTGCGGAAGGCGCCCAGGAACAGCTTGAGGCTCTTGGATTCGACGATGCTGGGGCCGGGCGCGTAGTCGATCACCAGATGGGCGAAATCGGGCTGGCCGGTGACCGGGCACAGCGTAGTGAATTCGGGCGCGGCGAAGCGGACCGCATAAAGGTCGTCGGGGCGCGGATTGGGGAGGTAGTCGAGCCGCGCCTCGTCCGGCGAGGCGGGCAGGCGGCTGGGCCGGCCGAGATGGAGCGGGGCGGGGCCGGAAGCGGGGCCGGAATCGGGGGTGGAGTTGGGATCGGTGTCGGTGTCGGGCATGGCGCCGCTGCGCATGGCGCCTTCGCCGGCGGCTGACAAGCGGGGCGCGGGCGCGTGGGCGGGTTGCCGCTTGACCTGCCATGCGGCCGCGACCAACGGCTGCCCTCTTGTGACCTGCACCGCTTTGCGCCTCCTGCGCCGGCCCCGGCTGGCTGCGCTGTTCGCCCCGCTGCTGGTGGCGTCGGGCTCGGCGCTGGCCGCGCCGGGTGGGTCGGTGCAGGATTTCCGGCTGCCGCCGGGGCCGGGGTCGACGCCGCAGCAGCAGCCCGCGCCGCAGGGGCCGGTGGCGCCCGACGTGCCCGCCTCTCGCCAGGTGCTGGAGCCTGCGCCCACGCCCGCGCCGACCTCGCCGACCACCAGCGTGACGCCGGCGCCGGGTGCGAGCCCGCGCATCGTGTTGCCGCCGCTGGCGGTGCCGGAGCCGGTCGCGCGGCCTACCAGCGGCGGCGCCAGCCCCGCAGCGCCGGTGGCGCCGGCGCCGGCCGGATCGCAGGCGGCGGGCGATGATGCTGCGGTGGCGGAGGCGGAGCGCGCGGGGGCCGAGCGGGCCGGGCCTGCTGTGCCGGCGCCTCCCGCGCCGCCGGTTGCGGAGCCGGCGGAGGAGCGCGGGGCAGCCTGGCTGTGGCCGCTCGCCGCGCTGCTGGCGGTGGCGGGGCTGGCGCTGGGGTTGCGGGCGTGGCGGCGGCGGCAGGTGCGCGAGCCAGTGCGCGAGCGGGCGGTTGCGGCTCCCCTGCCCCGGCCCCTCCCCGCGCCGCCGGAGCCGGAGCCTGATCGGGGGCCGCTCGCCATCGCGCTGGAACCGCTGCGGCTCAGCCTGACGCTGATGAATGCCACGCTCGCCTATCGGCTGGTGGTGACCAATCGCGGCGCCGAGCCGGTCGAGGCGCTGGCGATCGCCGCCGACATGATCGCCGCCCATGCCTCGCTGGGGCGCGAGCAGCAGCTTGCCGGCCCCGGCGAGGATGCGCTGCGGCTGGCGGTGATCGAGCGGCTGGAGCCGGGCGAGAGCCGGAGCATTGCCGGCGAATACCGGCTGCCGCTCGCCTGCGTGAGGCCGATCCGGCAGGGGCCGGCCGCGCTGTTGCTGCCGCTGGCCCGCATCCGGATCGAGCGCGCCGGCGGGGCGCCGGCGATCGGCACCTTCCTGGTGGCGCTGCCGCCCGGCCAGCCGGGGGCGCGGTTGCAGCCGATCCGCCTCGATCTGGGGCCGCGCATCTATTCGACGCTGGCCGCCCGCGCCTTCGCCTGAGCGCCGGTTTACCCGCTGCGGCCGAGGCGCTAGGCAGGCGTGATGATCGACGATCTGGTCTCCACCGGCTGGCTGGCCGAGCATCTGGGCGAACCCGGCCTTGTGGTGCTCGACGCCTCGCTGCACCTGCCCGATGCCGGGCGCGACGCGGCGGCGGAGTTTGCAGCCGCGCATCCGCCGGGGGCGCGCTTCCTCGACCTTGCCAGCCTGACCGATCCCGCCAGCGCGGTGCCGGCGGCGCTCGCCACCGGCGAGCAGGTGGCCGCGCGGCTGCGGCAGCTGGGCGTCGGGCCGGGCGACCGGGTGGTGCTGTATGATGACAGCGCGATCAGGAGCTCCGCCCGCGCCTGGTTCCTGCTGCGCCTGCGCGGCTTTGACCGTGTGGCGATCCTCGATGGCGGCCTCGGCAAGTGGCGCGCCGAAGGGCGCCCGCTGGAGGCCGGTGCGCCTGTCCCCGCCCCGGCGCCCGGCTGGCAGCCGGCGGCGGATCGGCTGGCGGTGCGCAGCAAAGCGGACATGATCGCCAATCTCGCCAGCCGGGCCGAGCAGGTGGTGGATGCGCGCGGGGCCGGGCGCTTCAGCGGCGCCGAGCCCGAATCGCGGCCCGGCCTTGCCAGCGGCCACATTCCCGGATCGCTGAACCTGCCCTATGGCAAGGTGCTGGCGGAGGACGGCACCTTCCGCTCGCCCGAGGCGCTGCGGGCGATCTTCGCCGAGGCGGGGATCGATCCCGAGCGGCCGATCGTCACCACCTGCGGCAGCGGCGTGACCGCGGCGGTGGTGCTGTTCGCGCTGCGGCTGGCCGGGCGCGAGGATGTCGCGCTCTACGATGGCAGCTGGAGCGAGTGGGGCGCCGATCCGGCCACGCCCAAGGCCGGCGCAGGGGCCGGCGCACAATCGGGCGGAACCGCCGAATGAGCGGGTCCGGCGACGGGACGAGCGCCGCCACCCGGCTGGTCGCCGCCGGGCGCCGGCGCGAATGGACCGGCCCGGCGGTCAACCCGCCGGTCTGGCGCACCAGCACGCATCTTTATGCCGACAGCGCCGATCTGGCGCGCGGGCGGCCCAACGAGGACGGGCAGTTCTATTACGGACGGCGCGGCACCCCGACCCAATGGGCGCTGGCCGAGGCGCTGACCCAGCTGGAGCCGGGGGCGGAGGGCACGCTGCTCTATCCCAGCGGGGTTGCGGCCATCGCCGGCGCGCTGATCGGGCTGCTGGACAGCGGCGAGGTGCTGCTGATGGCCGACAATATCTATGCGCCGAGCCGGGCGATGGCGGCCGGGCTGCTGGCGCCGCTGGGGATCGAGACGCGGTTCTTCGATCCGCTCGACACGGGCGGCTTCGCGGCGCTGTTCTGCGAGCGGACAAGGGCGGTGCTGCTGGAATCGCCGGGCAGCAACACGATGGAGGTCTGCGACGTGCCGGCGCTGGCCGCCATCGCCCGCGAGCGCGGGGCGGCGGTGCTGGTGGACAATACCTGGGCCGGCCCGCTCAACTTCCCCGCGCTGGCGCGCGG
>JACIYY010000254.1 GCA_014359685.1 Porphyrobacter sp.
CACCGGCGCGCTGGCCCGGTTCGAGGCGGTGTTCGACCGCTTCTTCCGCGAATACCAGCAATACCAGATCGACTCCGCCGCCTGGGACGCGCGCTTCGGGGAGCGCTTCGGCCCCTCCCAGCCCGGCTGGGTGGCGGTCCATGGCGGCACCGCAACCAGTCTCGCCGGCGGCCTGGCCGAGGTCGGCGCCCCGCGCCTCGCCGGCGAGGTCCGCGATGCGGAGGCCGGCGGCATGATCCCGATCATCATCCCGCCGATCGTCCCTGCCACCCCGGTGGTCCAGCCGCTCGCCGCCGACGCCGCGACCGCCGGCAGCCAATAGGGCGGGGCGACGGCGCGCGCTCCGGGGCGACGATTTGCCCTTCCAAGCGCCGGGCCGATTCGCTAAGGGGCGCGCTCTTCAAGCGGGGCGTGCCCCCGCCGACACGGGACGGGGCCGTAGCTCAGCTGGGAGAGCGCGTCGTTCGCAATGACGAGGTCAGGGGTTCGATCCCCCTCGGCTCCACCAGTGTCGGTCACCGCCTGGCGCACGACGATCTCCCCCGCCGCCCGCACCGGCCCGCCGCGCGGCGCTGAGCGCGCCCGCGCCGCAGGATCGCGGGCCCGCATAAACGCCGGGCCGCCCCGCGCAACCGGAACAATCGATGCACTTTCTCGACCAGGCCAAGATCTATCTCCGCTCGGGCGCCGGCGGGCCGGGCGCGGTCAGCTTCCGGCGCGAGAAATATATCGAATATGGCGGCCCCGACGGCGGCAATGGCGGGCGCGGCGGCGACATCGTGTTCGAAGCGGTGGAGGGGCTGAACACGCTGATCGACTTCCGCTATGCGCAGCACTTCAAGGCGCCGCGCGGCGCGCACGGCATGGGCCGCGACCGCACCGGCCGCAGCGCCCCCGATCTGGTGATCCCGGTCCCGGTCGGCACCCAGATCCTTGACGAGGAGCGCGAACAGGTGCTGGCGGACTTCACCCGCGCCGGCCAGCGGGTCACGCTGCTCGAAGGCGGCATGGGCGGGCGCGGCAATGCCAGCTACAAGACCTCCACCAACCGCGCCCCGCGCCAGCACCAGCCGGGTGAGCCGGGGCAGGAGCTGTGGGTCTGGCTGCGGCTCAAGCTGCTTGCCGATGCCGGGCTGGTGGGGCTGCCCAATGCCGGCAAGTCGACCTTCATCAACCAGGTTTCGAACACCCGCGCCAAGGTCGGCGATTATGCCTTCACCACCCTGGTCCCCAGCCTCGGCGTGGTCCACCACCGCGACCGCGAATTCGTGCTCGCGGACATTCCCGGCCTGATCGAAGGCGCGGCGGAGGGGGCCGGGATCGGCGACCGTTTCCTCGGCCATATCGAACGCTGCCGGGTGCTGATCCATCTGGTCGACATCACCGGGGAGGATCCGGCCGAAGCCATGCAGGTGGTGGAGCGCGAGCTGGAGGCCTATGGCGCCGGTCTGGCCGACAAGCCGCGGCTGATCGCGCTCAACAAGATCGACCTCGCCGATGCGGAGCTGGCCGAAGGCTTCGCGGCCGAATTGCGCGCCGCCGGGGCCGGGCGGGTGTTCCCGATCTCGGGCGCCAGCGGGGCCGGGATTCCGGCGCTGCTCGACGCGGTGCTCGCCCATCTGCCGGCGCCGACCGCCAGCGAGACCGGCTCGGCCTCCGGCAGCGCCGCACCCGGCGATGACGGTGAGGCGGGCGGGCCGGACGGAGCGTGGTCCCCGCTCGGCTGAACGGGCGTTCCGCTCGCCGCGCGCTTGGGTTAAGCGCCCGGCCATGATGATCGCCCGCCTTGCCGACCTGGCCGACCCGGCCGCCACCCCGCGGCTGGTGCTGAAGGTCGGCTCCGCGCTGCTGTTCGGCGCCGGCGGCGCGCCCGATCGCGGCTGGCTCGAAATGCTGGTGGCGGAAATCGCCGCCGCCCGCGCGCGCGGGCAGGAGGTGATCGTGGTCAGCTCGGGCGCGATCGCGCTGGGCGCGGCGCGGCTGAACCTGCCGAAGGGCGGGCGCGCCAGCCTCGCCGATGCGCAGGCTGCCGCCGCCGTCGGGCAGATCGCGCTCGCCGGCCTGTGGTCCGACCTGCTGGCGCGGCACGGCATCATCGCCGCGCAGCTGCTGCTGACGCTCGACGATCTCGATGAACGCCGCCGCTACCTCAACGCCGCCGCGACGCTGGGGCGGCTGCTCAAGGGCGGCGCGGTGCCGGTCATCAACGAGAACGATTCGGTCGCCACCGAGGAAATCCGCTTCGGCGACAACGACCGGCTGGCCGCGCGCGTCGCGCAGGCGGCCGGGGCGGCGGCGGTGGTGCTGCTGTCCGATGTCGATGGCCTCTACGACCGCGCCCCGGCCGAGCCCGGCGCGCAGCTGCTGCCGCGCGTCGAAGGGGTCACCGATGCGGTCCATGCGATGGCCAGCACGGCCTCGGGCTCGGGGCTCGGATCGGGGGGGATGACCTCCAAGCTGCAGGCGGCCGAAATCGCCACCCGCGCCGGCATCACCCTGGCGATCGTCAACGGCACCGCCGATCGCCCGCTGGCCCGCGCCACGGGCGAGGAGATCGGGACCCTGTTCCTGCCGACCCGGCGCGATCGCGGCCGCAAGGCGTGGCTGGGCGGGCGCCAGCGGCTGCGCGGCGCGCTGGTGGTCGATGGCGGCTGCGCCAGGGCGCTGGCCAGGGGCGGCAGCCTGCTGGCGAGCGGGATCGTCGCGGTCGACGGCACCTTCCGCCGCGGCGATCCGGTGGCGGTGCGCGACGAGCAGGGCCGCCCGCTGGCGCAGGGGCTGGTCGAATATGATGGCGAGGAGGTGGCGCGGATCAGCGGCCGGCGCAGCGAGGAGCAGGCCGCCCTGCTCGGCTATGCGCCGCGCGCGGCGGTGATCCACCGCAACCATCTGGTGCTGCTGTGACCGGCTCCGGCCCGCTCGCCATCACCGGCGCGACCGGCTTTGTCGGCCAGGCGGTGCTCGATGCGGCGGCGCGGCAGGGGCTGGCGGTGCGGGCGCTGGCGCGGCGCGAGCAACCGCCGCGCGCCGGGGTCGAATGGCTGCGCGGCGATCTTGCCGATGGCGCGGCGCTGCGCCGGCTGGTCGCCGGGGCGCGGGCCGTGCTGCACGTCGCCGGGGTCAAGACCGCCCATCCGACAGGCCTTCACGCCGGCAATGCGGCCGGGACGGAGGCGGTGGTGGAGGCCGCGCGCGCGGGCGGGGTGGAGCGCCTGGTGTTCGTCTCCTCGCTGGCGGCGCGCATGCCTGGCCTCTCCGCCTATGGCCGCTCCAAACGCCATGCCGAGGAGATCGTCCAGACCTCGGGGCTGGACTGGACCATCGTGCGGCCGCCGGCGATCTACGGGCCGCGCGATTGTGACCTGCTGGCGCTGTTCCGCGCCGCGCGCTGGGGCGTGGTGCCGCTGCCCCCGCCGGGCCGCGCCTCGGTGATCCATGTTGACGATCTCGCCCGGCTGCTGCTGGCGCTGGTCGCGCCCGCCGCATCGCCCACCACGGCGGAGCGGATCGTCGATCCCGATGACGGGCGGCCGGGCGGCTGGAGCCATCGCGAGCTGGCCTGCGCGATCGGCGCGGCGCTCGGCCGCCGCCGGGTCTGGGCGCCGCATCTGCCCGCCCCGCTGCTGCGCACCGCCGCCCGGTTCGATTCGCTGCTGCGCCGCGAGGCCGCCCGGCTGACCCCCGACCGGGCCGGCTACATGATCCATCCCGACTGGGTGTGCGCGCCCGAGCGGGCGCCGCCGCCCGATCTGTGGCGGCCCGGCATCGCCACGCCGCAGGGTCTGGCGGACACCGCCCGCTGGTATCGCGCGGCGGGCTGGCTGTAGCCGGGCAACGCGCCCGCGCCGCAGCCTGGTCTAATGGCCACAAAAAAGGGCCCGACCGTTGCCGGCCGGGCCCTGAAGTTTGGGAGAGGATGCCTGAAAGGCCTGACCCTTATGGCTGAAGCGCCCCCATGCTGCAAACGCGAAAACCGCACCTGCCGTTGCACGAAATGCAACGCATGGCCTGCATCAGAACGCCGGCTCATAGCCCGGCGGAAGCTCTCCGGCGCCGCCCTGCGCCACGCCGGGCGCTGCCGGGTTGCCTCGCGAATGAATGCCGCATTCGACCTTGTCCCACCCGC
>JACIYY010000255.1 GCA_014359685.1 Porphyrobacter sp.
CGGCGGCGCTGGTGGATCGCCCGATCGCCCAGCCGCACGTGCTGGTGGCGGATACCGGCGCGGCCCTTGCGGCGCTCGCCGCCGCCGCCCGCGCGCGGGTCGCGGCGCGGATCGTCGGGGTCACCGGATCGGTCGGCAAGACCGGGGTGAAGGAGGCGCTGTTCGCCGCGCTGGAGCGCGATTGCCAGGGCGCCGCGCACCGTTCGGTCAGAAGCTACAACAACCATGTCGGCGTGCCCTTGAGCCTCGCCCGGATGCCGCTCGGCAGCCGCTACGGGGTGTTCGAGATGGGGATGAACCATGCCGGCGAGATCGCCGCCCTGACCGCGCAGGTCCGCCCGCACGTCGCGGTGATCACCACCATCGCCCCTGCCCATATCGAGAATCTCGGCAGCGAGGCGGCGATCGCCGATGCCAAGGCGGAAATCTTCGCCGGGCTGCAAGCCAACGGCACCGCCGTGATCCCCGCCGACAGCCCGCATTTCGCCCGCCTGCGCGCCGCCGCGCTGGCGCAGCGCGCGCGGGTGCTGTCGTTCGGCGCCTCGGACCAGGCCGACATGCGGCTGCTCGATTGCGTGCCGGCGGCCAATGGCGGATCGCTGGTCACCGCGGCGCTGCGCGATCGCGGCGGCGAGCGGCACCTGTGCTGGTCGGTGGCGGCGCCGGGCGAGCACTGGGTGGCCAATTCGCTGTGCGTGATGGCGGCGGTCCATGCCGCAGGCGGCGATCTCGGCGCGGCCGGGCTGGCGCTGGCGGAGATGGGCGGGCTGAAGGGACGCGGCGCGCGCCACCGCATCGCGGTGCCCGGCGGGCATGCGCTGCTGATCGACGAAAGCTACAATGCCAACCCCGCCTCGATGCGCGCGACGCTGGCGCAGCTCGGCCAGACGCCGGCCACCCGGCGCATCGCGGTGCTGGGCAGCATGAAGGAGCTGGGCGAGTTCGGCCCGGCCTTCCACGCCCGGCTCGCCGAGCCGGTCGAGCGGGCGGGCGTCGATTACGCGGTGCTGGTGGGGGAGGAGATGCGCACCCTCGCCAGCGAATTGGGGAAAGCCGCTGCCGGTCCGCTTGGCAAGCCGCCGATCCTTGCCCATTGCGCTGATCCGGGCGAGGCGATTGCCGCGCTGGAGGAATGGGGCCTTGCGGGCGGCGACGTGGTGCTCGTCAAGGGCTCGAACTCGGTTGGGCTGGCGCAAGTGGTGTCGCACTTCGCCGCCCGGGAAGGCTGACCGGCTGCGATGCTCTACCTGCTGGCCCAATGGCTCGAATTCGAAGGCCTGTTCAACCTCGTCCGCTACCAGACGTTCCGCGCCGGGGCGACCCTGCTGACGGCGCTGGCGATCGGCCTGTTGCTCGGCCCCCGCTTCATCAACATGCTGCGCGTGCGCCAGGGCAAGGGGCAGCCGATCCGCGACGACGGCCCGCAGAGCCACCTCGCCAAGCGCGGCACCCCGACGATGGGCGGGCTGATGATCCTCACCTCGCTGCTGCTCTCGCTGCTGCTGTGGATGGACCCGATGAACCCGTTCGTCTGGGCGGTGCTGGCGGTGACGGCGGGCTTCGGCATCATCGGCTTCCTCGACGATTTCGACAAGGTGACCAGGCGCAGCCACAAGGGCGTGTCGGGGCGCACCCGGCTGGCGCTGGAATTCGTCGTCGCCGGCGTGGCGGCGGCGATCATCGTCAGCCAGGTCAGCACCAACCTGTATGTCCCGTTCCTGTCGGACCGCGCGATCCCGCTGGGGCCGTTCTATTATCTGTTCGCGGCGACGGTGATCGTCGGCTTCGGCAATGCGGTGAACCTGACCGACGGGCTGGACGGGCTGGCGACGATGCCGGTGGTGATCGCGGCCGGGGCGCTGATGCTGATCGTCTATCTGGTCGGGCGGGTCGATTATTCGGCCTATCTCGGCATCCCGCACGTTCCCGGCGCGGGCGAGCTGGCGATCGTCTGCGCGGGGGTGATGGGGGCGGGTCTTGCCTTCCTGTGGTTCAATGCCCCCCCGGCGGCGGTGTTCATGGGCGACACCGGATCGCTGGCGCTGGGCGGCGCGCTGGGCGCCATCGCGGTGGCCGCGCATCACGAGATCACGCTGCTGATCATCGGCGGGCTGTTCGTGATCGAGACCGCCAGCGTCATCATCCAGGTGTTCTGGTTCAAGCGCACCGGCAAAAGGGTGTTCCGGATGGCGCCGATCCACCACCATTTCGAGCAGCTCGGCTGGAAGGAGCCGACCGTGGTGATCCGTTTCTGGATCATCGCCATCGTCCTTGCCGTGCTCGGGCTGGCGACGCTGAAGCTGCGGTGATCACCGGCAGCGCCTTTCGCGGCCGACGCTATGCGGTGCTGGGGCTGGCCCGTTCCGGGCTGGCGAGCGTCGAGGCGCTGCTGGCGAGCGGGGCCGAGGTGACCGCATGGGACGCCCGGGCCGAAGCGCGCGAGGCGGTCGCCGGGCGCGCCGCGCTCGCCGATCCGCTGGCAATCGATCTGGCCGGCTTCGACGCCATCGTGGTCTCCCCCGGCGTACCGCTGAACAGCCACCCGCTCGCAGAGAAGGCGCGCGCCGCCGGGGTGCCGGTGATCGGCGATATCGAGCTGTTCGCGCTCGCCCGGCCCGACCTGCCGCCGCACCGCGTGGTGGGGATCACCGGCACCAACGGCAAGTCGACGACGACCGCTCTGGTCCACCACATCCTCGCCACCGCCGGCCTGCCGGTGACGATGGGCGGCAATATCGGGCTGCCGATCCTCGGGCAGGCGCCGCTGGCGCCGAACGGGCGGGGGCCGGGCACCTATGTGCTGGAGCTGTCGAGCTACCAGATCGACCTCACCCTCTCGCTCGATTGCGAGGCGGCGGCGCTGACCAATATCACCGCCGACCATCTCGACCGCTACGACAGCTTCGAAGCCTATGCCTTCGCCAAGGCCCGGCTGTTCGCGATGCAGGGCAGCGGCCGGTTCGCGGTGTTCGGCTGCGCCGATGCGCCGACGCTGGCGTTCCAGGCGGCGGAGGCGGCCCGCCGGCCGGCGCTGCGGGCGGTCTGCGCCGACCTCGCCGGCGCGGCCGCGCGGCAGGGTCAATGGCCGAGCCTGCAAGGGCCGCACAATCTCCAGAACGCCGCCATCGCCGCCGCGCTGGTTGCAGAGCTGGGGCTGACAGCGGGCGAGATCGCCGCCGGGCTGGCCAGCTTTCCCGGCCTGCCGCACCGGATGGAGCGGGTCGGCGAGTTCAACGGCGTGCTCTACATCAACGACAGCAAGGCCACCAACCCCGCCTCGAGTGCGCCGGCGCTGGCGGCCTATCCGCCGAACCCGGACAAGCGGCTCCACTGGATCGTCGGCGGGCTGCCCAAGGGCGAGAATCTCGACGAGTGCGTGCCGTGGTTCGGCCATGTCGCCTGCGCCTATACGATCGGGGAGGCGGGGCCGCTGTTCTCCGAGCTGCTGGCGCCGCATATGCGGGTCGAGCGGGCGGAGATGCTG
>JACIYY010000256.1 GCA_014359685.1 Porphyrobacter sp.
TGCAGATAAAGACCGTTCATCAGCCGCAACGGCTTGAACTGGTCCTCGCTCAGCCTGCCCTCCAGCCGGCGGCGGGTCTGGTCGCGGAATTCCTCGACGCGGGTCTCGACCATGGCCTGGTCGTAATGGTCATAACGGTACATCAGATCACCCAATTGCCGGCTTCGGGATCGGCCGGTCGCAGCGTCAGGTCGGGGCGCACGGTCGGGCCGAGCGCGCGGATGCGGTCCTTGATATGGGCCGGGCGGACCCGGCCGGCGGGGTCGCGCTCGGCGGCGATGGCGTAAGGGACGTTGACCCGCCGCGCCGCTTCCTCGCGCGCGGCGATCAGCTCGGCCTCCTCGCCGACATCGACCGCATCCTCGACATGGAGCGACCAGCCGGTGCCGTCCCACCACACCACCGCTCCGGTCCTCAGGTCATTGCCGGTGACGATCTTCATGCGCGCATTCCTTCCACGATCCGGGTCAGCGCCAGGTCGCCCTCGGCGGCGACCGCGCCGATGACGATCAGCGCCGGGCTGACGACCTGCTCGGCCTCGACCAGCGCGGCAAGGCCAGCGAGCGGCCCGCGCAGCACCCGCATCTGCGGCTGGCAGGCCCGCTCGATCACCGCCACCGGCACGTCGGGCGCGAGGCCGTCGTCGATCAGCTTCTCGGCGATCTGCGGCGCAGTCCTGACGCCCATGAAGATCACCAGAGTCCGGCCCGCGCCGGCCAGCCCGGTCCAGTCCTGTTCGGTCAGCCCCTTGCACTGCCCGGCGACGAAGCTGACGATGCTGGCATGGTCGCGGTGGGTCAGCGGGATCTGCGCGGCGGCGGCCGCGCCCATCGCGGCGCTGATCCCGGGGACCACCTCGACCGGCACGCCGGCGGCGCGGCAGGCTTCCGCCTCCTCGCCGCCGCGGCCGAAGACGAACGGGTCGCCGCCCTTCAGCCGCAACACGTCGCGCCCGGCCAGCGCCTCACGCACCAGCAGCGCGTTGATCCGGTGCTGCGGCATGGTGTGGCGGGCGCGCGCCTTGGCGACGCTGACCAGCTCCGCCCCGGCCGGGGCCAGCGCCAGGATGCCGCGCGTCACCAGCCCGTCATGCACGATCAGCCGCGCCCCGCCGATCAGCCGCGCCGCGCGCAGCGTCAGCAGATCGGGGTCGCCCGGACCCGCGCCGACGAGGAAGACCGTGCCGCTCTTTGCCATGGCGTCCAGATGGCCGCCCCGGCGCGCCGGTTCCAGCGAGAATGGCTGTCGGGCCGGCTAGGTCAGCTTTACCCCGGTGCGCCCGGTTCAGCCCGGCGCCCCCGGCCCCATCCCGCCATCCTGCGCACCGCGCCGCTCGGACAGGGCCGCCAGCAGCGCGCGGAACGCCTCGTTGTCGCGCAGATTGATGTCGCGCTGCGGGAAGGGGATCTCGATCCCCTTGTCCTGAAACAGCCACCACAGCTTTTTCAGCACCTCGGACCGGATGTTGCCGACCCCGTCCTCGGGGTCGACGATCCAGCAATGGATGATGAAATCGACCGAGCTTTCGCCATAGCCGGTCAGCCACACGCTCGGCGGCGGGGTGTCGAGCACCCGCTTGCAGGCCCGCGCCGCCTCCAGCATCAGCTCCTCGGCCACGCCGATATCGCATTGGTAGGAGATCCCGACCGGCACCTGCACGCGCACCTGGCGGGAGGAATAGGACCAGTTTTCGACCTGATTGATCATCAGGTTCTCGTTGGGGATCAGATATTCCTTCTCGTCGCGGGTGACGACCGAAACCGCGCGGATGCCGATCTTGCGGATCTGCCCGAAGGTCGAATTGCCCGCCTGGTCGGCGACCGAGATCACGTCGCCCGGCTTGATCGAGCGGTCCATCAGCAGGATGATGCCGGCGATCAGGTTGCCGAAGGTCTTTTGCAGGCCGAACCCGATGGCAAGGCCAAAGGCGCCCGAAAACACCGTCAGCGCGGTCAGGTCGATCCCCAGCACGTCGATCCCCAGCAGGACCGCCAGCGTCCACACCGCGATCGTCACCAGCTTCTCGCCCAGCACCGCCTGCGACGGGGTCAGGCGGGTCAGGCGGTGCAGCAGGTTGTTGGCCACGCGCGAGGCGATGCGCGCGAACAGGACCACCCCGCCGATGACCAGCGCCACCACCAGCACGCTCCACAGCGAGACGCGGGTGTCGCCCAGCGTGACGCCGAACGCGTCCAGCCGGTCGATGATGCTGCCGGCGGTCATGCTCCGGTCGGTCACCGCCTCCTTCAGCGCGTCGGCGCCGGTGACCGCATCCTCGCCCGGCGCTTCGGGCAGCGGGGTCAGCAGCGGATCGGGCGCGGCGGCGGCGGTGGCATCGATGGGGGAGGCGGCGGTGGCGTCGGCGGGAGTGGCGGGTGCGGGCGTGGCGGTCTCCGCCGCCGGCGCAGCGGTGGCGCTGCTCTGCCCGGCCCTCACGCCGCGCCCATCGCGGCAAAGGCCCGGTCGAGATCGGCGATCAGGTCGCCCGGATCCTCCAGCCCGATCGACAGGCGGATGCCGAGCCGGTCCTCGCGCCGCCAGCCGGCAGGCGGCCACTGGGTGACGGTGCGGATGCCGGCCGGGTCGAAGCCGATGACCAGGCTCTCGAACCCGCCCCAGCTGAAGCCGATCCCGAACAGGGTCAGCGCATCGATCAGCCGCGCCCGATCGGCCGGGCTGCGGCCGGCCAGCACGAAGCTGAACAGGCCGCAGCCGCCGGCAAAGTCGCGCCGCCACAGATCGTGCCCCGGCGCGCCCGGCAGCATCGGGCACAGCACATGGGCGACCTCCGGCCGCTGCGCCAGCCAGCCGGCCACCGCCAGCGCGCTCGCTGCCTGCCGCTCCAGCCGCAGCCCCATGGTCCGCAGGCCGCGCAGCGCCAGCGCGGCATCGTCGGGCGAGACCACCTGCCCCAGCATCTGCGCGCGCAGCCGCAGCCGCGCGTGGAACGGCGCGCGCGCGGTCACCGCGCCCATCATCAGGTCCGAATGGCCGCCGACATGCTTGGTCAGCGACATTACCGAAACGTCGCAGCCGCGCGCCAGCGCGGGGAAGTTGAGCGGGCCGGCCCAGGTATTGTCCACCAGCA
>JACIYY010000257.1 GCA_014359685.1 Porphyrobacter sp.
ACCAGTTCAAGCCGTTGCGGCTGATGAACGGTCTTTATCTGCAACTGCACGCCTATATGCTGCGGGTCGCGGTCCCCTACGGCACGCTGAGCAGCGTGCAGATGCACGCTCTGGCCGACATCGCCGCCAAATACGATCGCGGCTATGGCCATTTCACCACCCGCCAGAACATCCAGTACAACTGGATCAAGCTGGAGGACGCGCCCGACATCCTTGCCGATCTGGCCAAGGTGGAGATGCACGCGATCCAGACCAGCGGCAATTGCATCCGCAACATCAGTTCGGACCATTATGCCGGCGCCGCCGCCGACGAGGTGACCGATCCGCGCCCCTATGCCGAGCTGCTGCGCCAGTGGTCGAGCTTCCATCCCGAATTCAGCGCCCTGCCGCGCAAGTTCAAGATCGCGGTGATCGCCAGCGAGACCGACCGCGCGGCGATGCGGCTGCACGATATCGGCATCCGCATCGTCCGCAACGAGGCCGGCGCGCTGGGCGCGGCGTTCTATGTCGGCGGGGGCATGGGCCGGACCCCGATGATCGCCCCGCTGATCCGCGACTTCGTGCCGCTGGACCAGCTGATCACCTATTCGGAAGCGTGCCTCAGGGTCTACAACCGCCACGGGCGGCGCGACAACAAGTACAAGGCGCGGATCAAGATCCTGGTCCACGAGCTGGGGGTGGAGGACTATACCCGCCAGGTGGAGGCGGAATTCGCTCACCTGCTCGCGCAGGGGATCGAGCCGCCTTTCGCGGAGCTGGAGCGCATCCGCAGCTTCTTCGCCGACCCGCCGTTCATCCCCGGCCTGCCCGACGCGATCGACCGCTCGGACCCGGCCTTCGCGCTGTGGGTCGAGCGCAATTGCCACCCGCACCGGCAGCCCGGCTACATCGCCGCGACGATCAGCCTGAAGCCGGTCGGCGGCATTCCCGGCGACGCCTCGGCCGCGCAGATGCACCTGATGGCCGAGCTGGCGCGCGAATACAGCTTCGACGAATGCCGCGTCACCCATGCGCAGAACATCGTCCTGCCCCATGTCGAGAAACGCCGGCTGCACGATCTGTGGCGCGCGCTGGAGGGGGCCGGGCTGGGCACCGCGAATATCGACCGGATCGGCGACATCATCGCCTGCCCCGGCCTCGATTATTGCAGCCTCGCCAATGCCCGCTCGATCCCGGTCGCGCAGAAGATCTCCGAACGTTTCGCCGCCAATGGCAAGGAGGCCGCGCTGGGCGAGCTGAAGCTGAAGATCAGCGGCTGCATCAATGCCTGCGGCCACCACCATGCCGGCCATATCGGCATCCTCGGCGTGGACCGGAAGGGACGCGAGAACTACCAGCTGCTGCTCGGCGGCAGCGAGGGGGCCGACACCTCGCTGGGCAGGATCACCGGACCCGGCTTCGACGAGGACGGCGTGGTCGATGCGATCGAGCGCGCCGCCGACCTCTATTTGGCGAAGCGCGACGAGGGCGAGCGGTTCCTCGACACCTATCGGCGGATCGGCATGGAGCCGTTCAAGGAGGCGATCTATGGCTGAGCGTGTTCCCCTCGACACCGAGGGCGCAGCGGAGGCGGAGGCGGTCCAGTTCCGCTTCCGCGACGATGAGCCGGCCGATCACCCGGCGGTGACGGTCGATGCCTTTGTCGGCCAGACCAACGCCGCCGCCGTCCGCGTCGAGCCGGGCGACGATGCGCGCGACCTGCTGCCGCATCTCGACCGGATCGCGCTGGTGGAGGTGAACTTCCCCGCCTTCACCGACGGGCGCGGCTATTCGGCGGCGCGCATCCTGCGCGAGGCCGGCTATGCCGGAGAGCTGCGGGCGATCGGCGACGTGCTGGTCGACCAGCTGGCCTTCCTGCGCCGCTGCGGCTTCGACAGCTTCGCCCCTGCCACCCCGCTCGACCCCGCCGAGGCCGAGGCCGCGCTGGCGCGCTGGCCGCAGGTCTATCAGCCGGCAGCCGATGCCCGCGTGCCGATCTGGTCGCTGCGCCACCCGGCGCGTGGCGCCGGGCAGGGAGGCGCCGATGGCTAGCCGCGCGCTCGACATCATCGACCCCCGGCCGCGCTTCACCCAGGCCGACGCCGATGCGCTCAACGCCCGCTTCGCCGGGACCGACACCGCCACCATGCTGGCGCAGCTGTTCGCCGAGGGCGCGCTGGGCCGGGTGGCGGTCGTCTCCTCCTTCGGGACCGAGAGCGCGGTGCTGCTGCATCTGGTCGCCGCGGCCGACCGGAGCGTGCCGGTGATCTTCGTCGATACGCTGAAGATGTTTCCCGAGACGCTCGACTATCGCGAGACATTGCTGGCGCGGCTGGGCTTCACCGACTGCTCGGTCGTGCAGCCCGACCCCGAGGTGCTGCGCGCCAAGGACGAGACCGGGCTGCGCTGGTCGTGGGATCCCGATGGCTGCTGCGAGATCCGCAAGGTGGAGCCGCTGAAGCGGGCCAAGCAGGGCCTCGATGCATGGATCTCCGGCCGCAAGGCGTTCCAGTCCTCCACCCGGCAGAACCTGCCGCGCTTCGAGATCGAGGACGGGCGGCTGAAGGTCAATCCGCTGGGCGACTGGACCAAGGACGATCTGGAGGCCTATTTCGCCCGCCACGACCTGCCGCGCCATCCGCTGGAGGCCAAGGGCTATCTGTCGGTCGGGTGCGGGCCGTGCACCTCCCCGGTGGCGCCGGGCGAGGACCCGCGCGCGGGACGCTGGCGCGGGTGGGACAAGGTCGAATGCGGCATTCATTCGCGAGGCAACCCGGCAGCGCCCGGCGCGGCGCAGGGCGGCGCCGGAGAGCTTCCGCCGGGCTATGAGCCGGCGTTCTGATGCAGGCCATGCG
>JACIYY010000258.1 GCA_014359685.1 Porphyrobacter sp.
CTTGCCGGGCTGCCGCAGCTGGCCGGCGCGATGCTGGCGCAGCGCATCGGCGCGGCCGGCTTCGAGGTCCGCCATGTCGAGGTGCGCGGGATCGAGCGGATGAACGAGCTGGCGGTCTATGAACGCGTGCTCGGGGTGCGCGACCGGGCGATGCCGCTGGTCGATCTGGCGGCGCTGCGCGCCTCGCTGCTGGAGCTGCCATGGGTCCGCGACGCGCGCATCTCGCGCCAGCTGCCCGACACGATCGTGGTCGATATCGTCGAGCGAGAGCCGCATGCGGTGCTGCGGACCGGCGCCGGGCTGGCGCTGATCGACCGCACCGGCCGGGTGCTGGAACGGGTGTCCCCGCAGAGTGCGCGCGGGCGGCTGGTGGTGGCGGGCGAAGGCGTGCAGCGGCAGGTCGCCGCGCTCGATGCGCTGCTCGCCTCCGCCCCGGCGCTGCAGGCGCAGGTGGCCGAAGCGGAGTGGATCGGCCAGCGGCGCTGGAACCTGACCTTCGTCACCGGGCAGGTGCTGCAATTGCCGCAAGGGACAGAGCGCAGCCGCACCGCGCTGCTCAGCTTCGCGCAGCTCGACGAGAGCAACCGGCTGATCGGCGGGCAGGTGGCGGCGTTCGACATGCGCAACCCGGACCGGATCTATCTGCGCGTGCCCGGACGCGCGGCGGCGGCAGCAGCAGCCGCCCGGCTGGCGGCGGAGGAAGGCTGATGGCGGCAGAGGCGCGGCTCGCGCGGGTGATCGGGGCGGTCAATATCGGCTCCTTCCGGATCTCCGCCATGGTGGCCGGGATCGGCGAGGGCGGCGAGCTGGTCGTGCTGGGCAGCGGCCACCGCGCCGCGCAGGGGATCAAGCGCGGCTATGTCACCGACATGGTGGCCGCGACCTATGCGGTGCGCGACGCGGTCGAGCGAGCCGAGAAGCACGCCGGCACGCAGGTCCAGGGGGTGTGGATCGGCTGTTCGGGTGCCGGCCTTGCCAGCACCACCACCCCGGTCGAAACCCAGGTCGGCGGCCGCCGGATCGAGGACGAGGATCTCGAACAGCTGCTGCTGACCGCGCGCGAGGCGATCGAGCCCGACGGGCGGATGGTGCTGCACGCCCAGCCCGGCCTCTATATGCTCGACGGGGCCGACGGCATCGCCGATCCGCGCGGCCTCCATGCC
Organism: Porphyrobacter sp.; assembly: GCA_014359685.1. GTDB lineage: Bacteria > Pseudomonadota > Alphaproteobacteria > Sphingomonadales > Sphingomonadaceae > Croceibacterium. Next base: position 1,164 of record JACIYY010000258.1, read on the forward strand.
GAGCGGCTGGGGGTCGACATCCATGTCGTGCGCGCCGACGGGGCGCCGATGCGCAATCTGCGCGAAGTGGTGCAGAACGCCCATCTCGATGTCGAGGGGGTGGTCGCCGCGCCGCTCGCCGCCGGGCAGGCCTGCCTGACCGCCGAGGAGCGCGAGCTTGGCGTGGCGCTGGTCGAGTTCGGGGCGCAGGTCACCAATGTCTCGGTCCATGGCGGCGGCAACCTGCTCGGGCTGACCGCGCTGGGGCGTGGCTCGGCCGACATCACCGACGCGCTCGCCTCCGCCTTCGGCATCCGCCGCTTCCAGGCCGAACGGCTGAAATGCGTCCATGGCTCGGCCGTCGCCAGCCCCACCGACCACCGCGAGTGGATTCCGGTCGGCGGCCCGGGCGAGGAGCCGGCCGGCCCCCCGGCGCGCGGCGCGGACGAGCGCGGCCGTATCCCCCGCGCCGAGCTGATCGGCGTCATCGCCGGCGAGCTGGCCCGGCTGGCGAGCGAGATCGGCCGCGCGCTGGAACGGATGGGCTTTGCCGCCAGCCATGCCCGCCCGCTGGTGCTGACCGGCGGCGGGGCCGAGCTGGCGGGGCTGGCCGATTACATGCAGGCCGCGCTCGGCCACCCGGTGCGGATCGGCCGCCCGCCCGCGATCAAGGGGCTGGCCGAGGTCCATGGCGGGCCGGGCTTCGCGACGCTTGCCGGGCTGGTGCTCTATGCCCATGACGATCCGGTCGATATCCGCGCGATCGGTCCGCGCCACCAGCTGGCGCACCGCCCGGCCGGGCTGGCTGCGGCGATCCGTGTCTGGCGTGCGCTGAAGGAGAGCTTCTGATGCGCGTCCGGTTCATCGGCGGCGGTGTAATCGGCTGGCCCGCAATCGGGCCAGTGGATATCGGGCCTGTGGGAATCGGGCCTGTGGAAACAGCGCGCAGCGGTCCTCAACCGCGCGGGCGCTTTGTGGCACAAGCGACCCGACCCGATCCTGTCAACGCCTCCTCGGGAGAGCACCGGAAATGAGCATCACTATCGGCCCCCCTTCCGTGGAGGAACTGCGCCCCCGGATCAGCGTGATCGGCGTCGGCGGGGCGGGCGGCAACGCCATCGCCAACATGATCGCGGCCGGGATCGAAGGCGTCGACTTCATCGTCGCCAATACGGACGCGCAGGCGCTCAACAACGCGATCGCCGAACACCGCATCCAGCTCGGGCCGGACATCACCCGCGGCCTTGGCGCCGGCGCCCGGCCCGAAGTCGGCCGCGCGGCGGCGGAAGAGACGGTCGAGGAGATCGAACGGGCGCTGGAA
>JACIYY010000259.1 GCA_014359685.1 Porphyrobacter sp.
GCGCATATCGCGCGAATCCACCTCCACGCCGGCCGCCTCGAACGCGCCGGTATCCGCCACCAGCACGTGCGGCTGGGCGATCGGGCGATCCACCAGCGCCGCCGCCGCGCCGCTGGCGAAGGCGGCATCGAGGAAGCGGTGCCCGTCGGTGCTCCCGCCCTTCAGCGCCACGAACAGGTCGCCGGGGCGCACATCGCGCGAATCCACCTCCACGCCGGCCGCCTCGAACGCGCCGCTGGCGCGCCCGCCGGTGGCCGCCGCGATCTCCTCGGCCGTCCACAGCGCGAGGCGCCGGCGGGGGCCGCCGGCCGGCCAGCGCAGCGAGGGGGCAAGGCTCATCGGCTGCTGCCCGCCAGCGCCGCCGCGCAATCGCGCGCCACCGTCACGTCGTCGAAGGGGAGGACCCGCATCGCCTCGCCCGCGCCGACGATCTGCCCCTGTTCGTGCCCCTTGCCCGCGATCAGCACCACGTCCCCTTCCCGCGCCTCCGCAATGGCGGCGCCGATTGCCGCGCGCCGGTCGCCGATCTCGCGCGCGCCGGCGGCGCCTTGCAGCACTGCGGCACGGATCGCCGCCGCATCCTCGCCGCGCGGATTGTCGTCGGTCACGATCACCAGCTCGGCCCGCTCGACCGCGACCCGGCCCATCTCGGCCCGCTTGCCGGGATCGCGGTCGCCGCCGGCGCCGAAGGCCACGATCAGCCTGCCGCCCGGCCCGACATGCGGGCGCAGCGCGTCGATCGCCGCGCCCAGCGCATCGGGGGTGTGGGCGTAATCGACATAGACCGGCGCGCCGCTGGCGGCGATGGCGGCGCGCTCCAGCCGCCCGCGCACCGGCTGGAGCCGGGCGAGCGAGTCGAACACCGGCCCGGCCGCACCGCCGGTCGCCAGCACCAGCCCGGCCGCGACCAGCGCATTGGCCGCCTGATAGGCGCCGATCAGCGGCAGCGTGACGCGGTGCTCGGCGCCATCGTAGCGCAGCACCAGATCCTGCCCCAGCCGCCCGGCCCGGCGCGAGACCAGCCGCAGCCCCTCCCCCCGCTCGCCGACCGTCAGCACCGCCAGCCCGCGCGCGCGGGCGATATGCGCGGCGCGGTCCGACCACGGATCGTCGGCCCACACCACCGCCGTTCCGCCCTCGCTCACGACCTCTGTGAACAGGCGCATCTTGGCGGCGAAATAGTCCTCCATCCCGGCATGGTAGTCGAGATGGTCGCGGCTCAGATTGGTGAAGGCGGCGGCCGCGACCGGCAGCCCTTCGTTGCGGAACTGGGCGAGGCCGTGGCTCGACGCCTCATAGGCGACATGGGTGACGCCCTCGCGCGCCAGGCCGGTCATGTTCGACAGGAAGGTGACGATGTCGGGGGTGGTCAGGCCGGTCGAGACGCTGCCATCGGGCGTGGTCACGCCCAGCGTGCCGATCGAGGCGGCGCGCTCCCCCATCAGGCGCCAGATCTGCCGGGTCAGCTCGACCGTGCTGGTCTTGCCGTTGGTGCCGGTGACGGCGACCACCACCTGCGGCACCGGGCGGAAGAAGCGCGCCGCGAGGCGGGCGAAGGCGCGCCGAGGCTCGGGGTCGGCGAGATGGGCGGCGCGCTCCACCCGCGCCTGCGGCCGGGCGACGACCGCGACCGCGCCGGCGGCAACCGCCGCGCCGATGAACGCCTCGCCATTGACCCGCAGCCCCTGGAAGGCGCCGAACACCGTGCCGGGCGCGACCTTGCGGTGGTCGATGGCAAAGCCTGTCACCTGCGCTGCGCCCCACGGGCCGAGCGACTCGGCGGCGGCGATCCCCGCTTCGGCCGCGAGCTGCGCCAGCGTCATTCCTGCGCCGCCTTGACCAGATGGCGCACGCTGTCGAGATCGACCTCGCGCGCCTCGTCGGGATAGACCCCCAGCAAGGGGCCGATGCGCGGCACCAGCCGGCCCACCGCGGGCGCCGCATTCCACGCGGCGGTCCGCTGGTAGGAGCTGGCGATGGTGCCCTTGGGCTCCAGTGGGTAGTGATAGCGCGCGCATTGTTATCAAAGAA
>JACIYY010000026.1 GCA_014359685.1 Porphyrobacter sp.
CGGCGCGCGGCCTGGAACCAGGGATGCTGGTCACTGGTGTGGTTGATGACCAGCTCGGTGATGACGCGCAGCCCGCGCGCATGGGCCGCATCGATAAAGGCGCGCGCCTCCTCGATGGTGCCGTAATCCTCGCTGACATTGCAATATTCGGCGATGTCGTAGCCATCATCGCGGCGCGGCGAGGGGTAGAAGGGCAACAGCCAGATCGCGGTGACGCCAAGGTCGGCGATATAGTCCAGCTTGGCCATCAGCCCCGCGAAATCGCCGATCCCGTCATTGTTGGCATCGAAGAAGCTCTTGACGTGGAGCTGGTAGATGACCGCGTCCTTGTACCACAGCGGATCGTCCACCGGGGCGATGGTGGCGCCGGCGGTGACCGGATGGGCGGCGTCGTTCATGCGTGCGTTCCTGAATGTGTGATCGGCGTCGCTGTGCCATAACGCGCTGGATTGCTTCGCTGCGCTCGCAATGACGAGAGGGAATGGCGACTGGTTGACCGCAATGCCGCCCCCCATGACCACAGGGTGAGCGGAACGCCGCCCCCCGCAGCCGTCATCGCGAGGCGGCAAAGCCGCCGTGGCGATCCAGCGCGACCGGGCGCGCTGGCAGCCGCCGGGCTGCGTGCGCGATGCCCGATGTTCATGCCCTGTCTCCCCGGCTCAGGCGCCAGATCCGGTACGGCTCGTCGGGTTCGATGCGGATGTGCTGGTGCTTGCCGTGCCAGTCGAAGCGGTAGCCGCCGACAAGATCCTCGACCGCGATCGCCGCACCGTCGCCCAGCCCGAACTCCCATAGCGGCACCTCGAAGGCGCAATCCTGCCCGTTGTGCGGGTCAAGGTTGATCATCACCATGATCATCTCGTCCAACGGCGCGCCCTCTGCCGCGGTGGCCGACGGCTTGCCGTACCAGATCACCGCATCGTTATGCGCAGTATAGAAACGGGTGTTGAGATGCGTCTGCAACGCCGGGTGCGCACGGCGCAGGCGGTTCAGCAGGGCGATGTCATCGACGATGTCGCCGTCGCGGCGCAGCGGGCGGGGACGGATCTCGTATTTCTCGGAATTGAGATATTCCTCCTTGCCCGGCCCCAGCGGCTCATACTCGCACAGCTCGAACCCTGCATAGACGCCGAACAGGCCCGACAGCGTGGCCGCCAGCGCCGCGCGCACCCGAAAGCCGGGGCGGCCCGATGTCTGCAGATAGAAGGGGTTGATGTCGGGCGTGTTGACGAAGAAATGCGGGCGATAGAACTCGCGCGCTGCGCTGGTGGTCAGCTCGGTGATATACTCGATCAGCTCCTGCTTGCCCTCGCGCCAGGTGAAATAGGTATAACTCTGGCTGAAGCCGACCTTGGCCAGCCGGTACATCATCGTCGGCCGGGTGAAGGCCTCCGACAGGAAGATCACCTCCGGATGGCGGGTGCGCACCTCCCCGATCATCCATTCCCAGAACGGCAGCGGCTTGGTGTGCGGGTTGTCGACGCGGAAGGTCTTGACCCCGTGCCGCACCCACAGCAGCACCACGTCGCGCAGCGCCTCCCACAAGGCCGGCACCGCATCGGGGCCGTAGAAATCGACATTGACGATGTCCTGGTACTTCTTGGGCGGGTTCTCGGCATATTTCATGCTGCCATCGGGGCGCCAGGCGAACCAGCCGGGATGCTCGGTCAGCCACGGATGGTCGGGCGCGCACTGGATCGCGAAATCGAGCGCGATCTCCAGCCCGTGCTCGTGCGCGGCCTCCACCAGCCGGGCGAAATCCTCGAACGTGCCGAGTTGCGGGTGGATCGCATCGTGCCCGCCTTCCTTGCTGCCGATCGCGTAGGGACTGCCGGGATCGTCCGGGCCGGGAGTCAGGGTGTTGTTCGGCCCCTTGCGATTGACCCTGCCGATCGGGTGGATGGGCGGGAAATAGAGCGTGTCGAAGCCCATGTCGCGCACATGCGGCAGGATGCCGATGACGTCGGCGAAGGTGCCGTGGCGGGCCTTATCGTCGGTGATGGAGCGGGGGAAAATCTCGTACCAGCTCGAAAAGCGTGCCTCGACCCGCTCGGCATCGACGATCTGCGCTGCGGAGCGGCAGCGGTGCGGGCGCTCATCGGCCAGCGCCATCAGGCTCGCCAGCTCGTCCGACAGCAGCAGGCGGACGCTGTCCTCCTCGCTGGCCCGGCCGAGCGCGGCGAGCACCTGCCGCAGCGCCTCCTTCTTCTGGCCCTTCAGCCGCGCGGTCGCCGCCTCGATCAGCGCCCGCCCCTCGGCATGGTCGACCGGCTGGGCGACCCCGGCCTCGACCTTGGTGGCGAAGTCGCGCCGGAACCCGCCGAAGCGGTCGATCCAGGCTTCGACCGCGAATTCGTGCCGCCCCAGCCGGGCGAGCGGGAAGTCGGCGCGCCAGCGATCGTTGGCGAGCGGCGCCATCTGCAGATGGTTCCAGGTCTTGGAGTCGAGCGGGCGCCACAGCAGCTCGGCCGCCAGCGGCTCGTGCCCGTCGGCATAGATCGTCGCCTCCACGCCGACGCTGTCGCCGACCACGCGCTTGACCGGGAAGGCGCCGCCTTCGACGGTGGGCGAGATCGCCTCCACCACCACCCGGTCCATCGCCGCCAAGCGGGCGGCGGCGGGCGCGCGCGGCGGTTCGGGGAGGATCGGCCGGGCCCGATGCAGGGTCAGGCGGCGGACCTCTCCGGGCGCGAGGTGGGTCACGCTGCCGGCGCTGATCGCGGCGGTGAACTCGGCCCCCACTGCCGAGGGCAGGGGATGGTGATCGAGCGCCTGCTCCTGCTCGCTGGTGTTGATCAGGATCAGCTCGGCCCTGCCCGCCTCGCGCGGGTCCGCTTCCGGCCGCAGCAGCGCGGCGATGGGTGAGGCCGATCCCGACAGGCGGCGCAGCTCGCGCGAGGAGCGGTGCCCTTCGGCCGGACGCGGCAGGTCACCCGCCCGCACCGCCTCCACCGCCAGCCGCAGCGGCAGGATCAGCCCGTCGCCGAGCGCCGCCGCCGCCTCGATCCGGGTGCGTAGCGCCGGCGTGGCGGCATCGCCGGCGATCTCGTGCAGGATGGGCGCGGCGCGGGAGAGCTGCGCCACCTCCTCGACCAGCCACGGCGCGGTCAGGTCCCACCATGCGAAGGAGGACACCAGATAGTCGCACCCCACCTCGCCCAGCGCCACCAGCCCGCCCCGGTCGGCACCCGGCGGCCCGGCGATGAACGCAAGGTCGGGATGGGCCGCGACCAGATCGGCCAGCAAGTCCGGCGGGATGCGCGAGCCGGGGGCGAGCCGGCACCCGGCGATCCCCAGCCGCGCCAGATCGGCGAGGCGTTGGCACAGCTTGT
>JACIYY010000260.1 GCA_014359685.1 Porphyrobacter sp.
TAGGAACAGGAACATGTTGATGAAGTCGAGATAGAGCGTCAGCGCCCCCATCACCACCATCTTGCCGGTCGGGAAGGCGGCCACCGCATTGGGGTTGGTGACCTTCATCCGCTGGACATCGAGATATTCGCTCTTCAGCCGCTGCGTATCATAGGCGGTCAGGCCGGCGAAGATCAGCACGCCGATGAAGCTGACGGCCCAGGACAGCGCCTCCGACTGCAGGAACAGGTTGATCAGGCTGGCGATCAGCAAACCGATCACGCCCATGATCAGGAAGCTGCCCCAACCCGACAGATCCTTCTGCGTGGTGTAGCCGAACAGGCTGAGCCCGGCGAAGGCGCCGGCGGTGGCGAAGAAGGTCGCCGCGATCGAGGCGCCGGTATAGACGAGGAAGATCGTCGACAGCGACAGCCCCATCAGGAAGGCGAAGCCCCAGAACAGCGCCTGCAGCGTGGCGGTGGAAAAGCGGTTGGCGCCAAAGCTCATCGCAAAGACGATCGCCAGCGGCGAGAGCGCCACCAGCCACATCAGCGGCCCTTGCGCGAACTGATAGGCGAGGCCCGACTGCGCGGTCAGCAGCGAGACGATCCCGGTCAGCAGCACGCCCGAGGCCATGTAATTGTAGATCGAGAGCATGTGCCTGCGCAGGCCGGCATCCATCGTGGTGCGGCCGGCGAGATCGCCTGCTCGGTTCGGCGACACCCCGAAACCCTGGCGGGTCGCGCGGGGTTCGTTCCAGTCTGCCATGTCAGTCAAACTCCGTCTCTCGGCGGCCCCGCCCGTGCAGGGCCGCTCACCGGGCAATATCGTCGCAATGCCCGTCACATTCAAGGGAAACCGGACAGGCGGCGCCCGGTTCCGCCACCTCGCGGGTGCGCTCAGGCCTCCCCGGCGGCATCGACCAGCGCCGCATCGAGCGCCTCGCGCGGGCGCTTGTCGCCCCACAGCACGAACTGGAAGGCGGGGTAGAAGCGGTCGCATTCGGCCAGAGCGGTCTCTATCGCCATCTGCGCCATCGGCAGGCTGAGCAGCCCCTCTTCCCCCAGCATCACCGCATGGCGGTAGAGCAGCATGCCGCCCTGCGACCAGATCTCGAAATGGCCCAGCCACACCTGTTCGTTGATCAGCGCCAGCAATTCGTGGGCCGCGCGGCGCTTGGCTTCGGGCACGCGAATCTCCGGCAGGCACAGCACCTGGAGCACCGCATCCTCGGCGCGCCAGATGCAGCGCAGCTGATAGGTGGTCCAGCTGCCCTGGATCTCGCCGCACAATTCGTCCTCGCCGACGGTCTCGCACGGCCAGCCATGCGCTTCGAACAGCTGCGCCAGCATCTCGATCGGCGCCGCATCCTCGGCCTGAGCGATCTCCTCGCGTCCGCTGCCCATCATCGCCTCCCCTCCGCTCTATCCGCGACCGCCCCATGCGGCGGCGGCGGGGTCGCCGGCAAGGCGCGGCGCGGCGCGAAGCGGGGACAGGCCGACAAGCCTGTTGGCAGGCTGTGCACAAACGCGTCTGGCGCAGGGCGGGTCATGGCAGCGGGCGGACCTCCTGCCCGGCGGCGCTGGTGAAGCGGAAGGTGTCGATCGCCTTGGCCTTGAGCTGGGTGATCAGCTGCTGCACCTCGCGCGCGCTGAACGGGCCGGCGAGCAGCCGCGTGCTCTCCCCCCAGGCGGCAAGGTGCGGGGTGGCATCGTCGAGCAAGCCATCCGCCTGCCGCTTGATCCGGCGCCAGTCCCAGGCCAGCGCCTCGGCATCGCGGCCGGTCGCGACCTGCAGCCAATGCCGGCTGGGCACCGGCGGCGGCGCCGG
>JACIYY010000261.1 GCA_014359685.1 Porphyrobacter sp.
CTGGTCGCCCCGGCCCCCGCCCCGGCGGCCCCGGCCCCGGCCCCGGCAGCCTCCGCGCCCGCCGCCGGCAAGCCCGGCGGCTCGACCCTGTTCGAGCGGATGGCCGGCCTGTCGCGCCCGGCCGCCATGGCCGAGGAGCCGGCGCCCCAACCCGAGTCGGCGCCCGAACCAGCGCCCGAGCGGCGGCCCGACAGCGGCTCCTCGCTGCGGATTCCCCGCTTCCTCGGGCGGCAGAACAACCAGTAGGCCGGTTCGCGCGCGGTTCAGCCGCACCGGATCACAGGAACGCGCATGATCCGCTCCGCTCCGCGACACACTGCCGGACCCCCGCCCGCCCGCGCCCGCCGCGCGGCGCTGGCCCTGCTGCCCGGCGCGCTGCTCCTGGCCGCGCCGGCCGGGGCGCAGGCGGTGGTCCAGCCGATCCCCAACCCGGCCGCCGCGCGCCTGACCGCGGCGATGCAGACCCTGTCGCGCAGCCCGCATTCGCTGGAGGCGCTGGTCACCGCCGGCGAGGCATCGCTGGCGATCGGCGACGTCGATGGCGCGGTCGGCTTCTTCACCCGCGCCGGCGCGCTCGCCCCTGCCGACGGGCGGGTCACCGCCGGCCTGGCGGTGATCGCCTTGCGGCAGGACCGCCCGACCGAGGCGCTGGCGCTGTTCACCCGGGCCGAGCAGCAGGGCGCGCTGCCATTGCTCCATGCGGCCGATCGCGGCCTCGCGCACGATCTGGTCGGCGACAATGCGGCGGCGCAGCGCTTCTACGCGCTGGCGCTGGCCGGCGGGCCGGATGACGAGGTCACCCGCCGGCTGGCGATCAGCCAGGCGATTGCCGGCGATCGCCTCGCCTCGGAGGCCACGCTGCTGCCGCTGCTCCAGCGGCAGGACATGGCCGCCTATCGCGCGCGGGCCTTCGCGCTGTCGATCCTCGGGCGCGAGGACGAGGCGGTGTCGATTGCCGAGACCATGCTGCCGCCGCGCCTGTCGGGCCGGCTGGCGCCCTATCTGCGCTATATGCGCCGGCTGACCCGCGCCCAGCAGGCCGCCGCCGCCAATCTCGGGCGCTTTCCCCGCTCGGAGGAGATCGGGCGCGACGCGCCTGCCATCGCCGCCCTGTCCGGTGTCGCGTCCGGCGCCGCGCCGCAGGCGCCCGCCCCGCGCAGCGCCGATGCCGCTCTGGTGCCGAGCGGGGCGCCGCTCGGGCCGGCCGCCCGCCCGGTTCGCCGCAGCCCGCTGCCCCGGCCGGTGCCGACCACCATCCCCGCCGCCGCGCCGCAGCCGGCCGCCCCCGCCGCCACCGCTGCGGTCGAGCTGCCGCCCGTCGCCCAGCCCGACCCCAACCCAGCGCCGGGCCCGCAACTGGCCCTGCCCGAACCCGCCACCCCCGCGCCAACTCCCGCACCGACTCCGGCCCCCGATCTGGCGAGCGCCTTTGCCGATTTCACGCTCCCGGCCGCGGCGCCCGCGGCTGCCCCGCGCACCGGCGCGGTCGATATCACCGCCTTCGAGCCGCGCCGCGAGGCGCCGCCGCCGCGCCCCGCTCCGCCGCCGCCGCCGCCGGCGCCGCCGCCGGTGCCCAGCCGGCATTGGCTGCAGGTCGCGACCGGCCGCGATGCCGAGG
>JACIYY010000262.1 GCA_014359685.1 Porphyrobacter sp.
GCTTTAGGTGCCGTTGCATGACCGAACCCGAACCGACCGCCGCCCTGCCGACCGGGCGGGCCGCTCCCCCCGCGCCGCTGGCCAGTTCGCTCGACCTGATCGGCAACACCCCGATGGTGCGTCTGCGGGGGCCGAGCGAGGCGGCCGGCTGCGAGATCTACGGCAAGTGCGAATTCACCAATCCCGGCGCCTCGGTCAAGGACCGCGCGGCCCTGTGGATCGTCCGCGATGCACAGGCGCGCGGCCTGCTCCAGCCCGGCGGCACGATCGTCGAAGGCACCGCCGGCAATACCGAGATCGGGCTGGCGCTGGTTGCCAACGCGACCGGCTATCGCACGATCATCGTCATGCCCGAGACGCAGAGCCGCGAGAAGATGGACACGCTGCGCGCGCTGGGGGCGGAGCTGGTGACGGTGCCGGCCGCGCCCTACAGCAATCCCGGTCATTTCGTGCACACCTCGCGCCGGCTGGCGGAGGACACGCCCGGCGCGATCTGGGCCAACCAGTTCGACAATGTCGCCAATCGCCGCGCCCATATCGAAAGCACCGCGCCCGAGATCTGGCAGCAGATGGACGGGCGGATCGACGGCTTCACCTGCGCGGTCGGCACCGGCGGCACGCTGGCGGGGGTGGGGCTGGGCCTGAAGGAGCGCGACGCGGCGATCTGCATCGCCCTGACCGATCCCCACGGCGCGGCGCTGTACGAATATTACGCCTGTGGCGAGCTGCGCGCGGAGGGCAGCTCGGTGGCGGAGGGGATCGGCCAGGGGCGGATCACCGCCAATCTCGAAGGCGCGCCGGTCGATACCCAGTTCCGCATCAGCGACGAGGAGGGCCTGCACTGGGTCGCCCGGCTGCTGCGCGAGGAGGGGCTGTGCCTCGGCCTGTCGTCGGGCATCAACGTCGCCGGGGCGATCGCGCTGGGCCGGCAGCTGGGGCCGGGCGCCCGGGTGGTGACCATCTTGTGCGACACGGGCTTTCGCTATCTCTCGACGCTGTTCAATCGCAGCTGGCTCGAATCCAAGGGGCTGCCGGTGTTCGACTGGCTGCGTTAAGGTTGCGGCACTAGGATCGCCGCATGGGCTTCGATGTCGAACGATGGCGGGGCGCGGGCGGATCGCGTGGCGGCGCCACCGCCGCGCCGCCGCCGCCGCGCCGCTCGCACGCGATGCAGCGGGTGCAGATCGGGCTGGCCGGCCTTGCCGCCATGGCGCTGCTGATCGGCCTTGCCAACATCATCATCAGCCATGCCCAGCGCAACCAGGCGCAGGTCGTGCCGGAGGCAGCGCCGACCATCGCCCCCGAGCCTGCCGCCAGCCCGGTCAGCGATCCGCTGGCCGATGTCGGCGTGGTGCCCGACCTGCCGGCCGAAGCCGAGCAGCCGCCGGGCGGCGCTGCGGCCCCGCAACCGCAGGCCGGCGATGCGCCGCCGCCCGGTCCCTAGCCTCGCTGCCGCGCTGGCCGGCCTGCTGGTCGGCCTGCCGCCCGGCCTGCTGGTTGCGCCGCCCGCTGCCGCGCAGGACGCGCCCAAGGCCGAGCTGGCGCTGATGGGCACGCTGCCGCTCTATTGGGGGGAGGCGGCGGGGATCGAGGAGCTGCTCGCCGGCCAGGCCCAGCCGCACTGGGCGCGCGCCCAGCTCGAACGCAGCTTCCACCTGCGCCCGCTGTCGGCGCTGACCGCAGAGGCGCTGGCCGGGGTCGAGCGGCTGCTGCTGGCGCAGCCGCGCGGGCTGTCGGCGGCCGAGAACGTGGCGCTCGACGCCTGGGTGCGCGGCGGCGGGCGGCTGCTGCTGTTCGCCGATCCGATGCTGACCGGCGAATCGCGCTTCGGCCTCGGCGACCGGAGGCGGCCGCAGGACGTGATCCTGCTGTCCCCGATCCTCGACCACTGGGGCCTGGCGCTGGAATTCGCCGAGGACCAGCCGGCCGGGCCGCAGCTGCGGGACATCGCGGGACGCACGGTGCCGGTGCGGCTGGCCGGGCGCTTCGCCGCGCCGCCGCCGGGCGCCGGCTGCACGCTGGCCGGCGCGGGCGTGCTGGCCGAATGCGCGATCGGGGCGGGGCGCGCGATTGTGCTGGCCGATGCCGCGCTGCTCGACCTGCATCATCCGCCGGCCGAGGCCGCAGATGCGCTGGCGCTGCTGCTCGGCCGCGCCTTCGGGGCCGGGGATTTCCCGGGACCACCCGCCGCCGCGCGCCTGGCCGGCACCGAAAGCGCCGATTCCCGCAGCGCGGGCGCGGGCGCAAATGTTGACGATCCTGCGCACAATCCCCCGTAAGATGCCGTAGCACCCCCAACTTCCCGCGATTTCCCCTTCCATCCCGTGCCTGCCCGCGTTACAGAGTGGGCTCATCGGACCAGTCGTTCGCGCGCATCCTCATCGGATGGGCGGGCCGCGTCGCCGCGCGCCCCCGGGCGGTCGGCTGTGTGCGATGCAGGTGAGGCAGGCCAACGGGGGGCCAGGGACGTGGTCACGGTGCCGGCAGGCTATAGCGGGCAGGGCTTTTCGCTTCGCGGCGAGAAGGGCCGGCTCGTCCTGCCGCCGGACTTCCGCAAGGCCTTCGCCGATGCCGGGGACGAGCGCATCCTGTGCCTGACCCGGCACGAGCGCTGGAACTGCCTGACCGGCTTCGGCCTGTCGCGCACCGCCCGCTTCGACGAGCTGCTCCAGCGCGAGGAAGCCCGGGCCGAGCGGGCCGGGCGCGATTTCGACTACGACATCCGCCTCCACCAGTTGTGGGGCTTTGCCCGCCTGCCGTTCGACGCCAGCGGCCGCTTCGTGCTGCCCGACCATCTGGCCGAGCTGGGCCGGCTCGGCGACGCGGTGTTCTTCAACGGCGCGGGCGACTATTTCACCCTCTGGAACCCTGAGGAACTGTACCGGATGGGCCCCGGCTTCGAGACCGCGCAGGCTTCCTGCCGCCAGCTCGAGCTGGACGCGCGCGAGAAGCGCAAGTGACGCCCGCCGCCGATCCCGTCCCGCACGTTCCCGTCCTGCTGGACGAGGTCCTCGCCGCGCTCGATCCGCAGCCCGGCGAGGTGGTGGTCGACGCGACGTTCGGCGCGGGCGGCTATTCGCGCGCGCTGCTCGATGCCGGCGCCATCGTCCACGCCTTCGACCGCGATCCCGACGCCATCGCCGCCGGCCAAGCCTTTCCCGAAAGCGCCGGCGATCCGCCGCGCCTCGTCCTCCACCAGCGGCGCTTTTCGGAGATGGTCGCGGCGCTCGCCGAGGCCGGGGTTCAGCAGGTCGACGCGGTAACGATGGATGTCGGCGTCTCCTCGATGCAGCTCGACCGGCCGGAGCGCGGCTTCGCCTTCTCCAGCGACGGCCCGCTCGACATGACGATGGAGCGCAGCCGGCCCAATGCTGCCGATTTCGTCAACACCGCGCCCGAAGCCGAGATCGCCGACGTGCTGTATCGCTATGGCGAGGAACGGCAGAGCCGCCGCGTCGCCCGCGCCATCGTCGCCGCCCGCCCGCTCGCCACCACCGGGGAGCTGGCCGGCGTGGTCCGGCGCGCGCTCGGATACCGCCCCGGCGCGCCCCGCGATCCGGCCACCCGCAGCTTCCAGGCGATCCGCATCCATGTGAATGCGGAGCTGGAGGAGCTGGCCGCCGGCCTCGCTGCGGCGGAGGCGCTGCTGGCGCCCGGCGGACGGCTGGCGGTGGTCAGCTTCCACAGCCTTGAAGACCGGCTGGTCAAGCGGTTCCTGCGCGACGCCGCCGGGGAGACCGCCCGCGCCAGCCGCCACCTGCCCGACGCCGCGCCTGCACCCGCGCCGACCTTCGCCCGCCTGTCGCGCGCGATCCGTCCCTCCGCCGCCGAAACCGACCGCAATCCGCGCGCCCGCTCCGCCACGCTGCGCGCCGCCACCCGCACCACCGCCCCAGCCCGAGAGGCCGCATGACCCCGCACGCCCCCATCCGCCGCATCGGCTGGCTCGCCCTTCTGGCGCTCGCCGGCGCGCTGTGCCTGCTGCTCCACTTCAAGGTCCAGGCGATCCATAGCGAGGTGGTGCGGGCCGAGCGGCGGATCGTCGCGCTGGAGCAGGACAAGCTGCTGCTGCAAACCGAGTTCGAGACGCGCGCCAACCAGCAGCAGCTCGCCGCCTGGAACCAGGTCGATTTCGGCTACACCGCCCCCACCGCCGCGCAGTTCCTCAACGGCGAACGCCAGCTCGCGGCGCTGGGTGCCTCCGCGCTGCCAGGCGGGGCGGCGACGATCCGCTTCGCGCGCGCCGACATCGAGCAAACGGCGCCGGCTGCCCCTGCCCCCGCCGCCGCCCCTGTTGCCGCCGCCCCTGTTGCCGCTGCCGCCGCGCCGCCGCGCGAGGTCCGCCTCGCCACCGCCACGCTCGCCGCCGCCACCGCCGAGCGGGTGCCGCTGGTGGCGCTGGCCAGCGCGGGCGCCGCCGGCGAGTGAGCACACTCGCCGCCCCGCGGCCGCCGGGCGCGCTCGCCCCGCTGATCGACCGGCGTCGGCGCGCGCTCGCCACGGCGCAGGCGCGGGTGCTGCTGTTCGGGCTGGCCTTCATCCTGCTGGCGCTGGCGGCGATGATGCGGCTGGCCTGGCTGGGCGTCGTGCAGCCGGCGCCGCAGGAAACCTCGATGGCCGACGCGCTGCTGCCGGTGCGCGCCGAGCTGACCGACCGCAACGGGGTGACGCTGGCGTGCGCCTTTCCCGCCTATGCGCTGAGGTACAATCCGGGTGCGCTGGAGGATGGCGGCTCGCCGCTGGTCAAGCCGCCGCAGGCCGTCGCCCGCCAGCTGGCGGCGATCTTCCCCGAGCTCGACGAGCGCGACCTCGCCCGCCGCCTCGCCTCCGGCAAGCCCGGCTATCTGCGCCGCCGCGTGCTGCCGGAGGATGCCAACAAGGTGCTGGCGATCGGCGAGCTGGCGCTGGAGCTGCCGCGCGAAACCGACCGCCACTACCCGCAA
Source organism: Porphyrobacter sp. (assembly GCA_014359685.1). Classification (GTDB taxonomy): domain Bacteria; phylum Pseudomonadota; class Alphaproteobacteria; order Sphingomonadales; family Sphingomonadaceae; genus Croceibacterium. Next base: position 4,944 of record JACIYY010000262.1, read on the forward strand.
GGGCGGCTCGCGGCGCATGTGCTGGGCTATGTCAGCGATGGCGAGGGCCATGTCGGGATGGAGGCGGTGCTCGACCGGCGGCTGCGCGACCCGGCGCTGCGCGGCCAGCCGGTGGCGCTGTCGATCGACGCGCGGGTGCAGGGCGCGCTGGAGGACGAGCTGGGCCGGGGGATGCGGCTGGTCGATGCGATGGGGGCGGCCGGCATCGTCCTCGACGTCGATAGCGGCGAGGTGATGGCGCTCGCCTCGCTGCCCGCCTTCGATCCCAACCGGATCGACGCGGAGGGCCAGCAGCATGTCTTCAACCGGGTCACCAACCAGGTTTACGAGCTTGGCTCGACCTTCAAGCCGCTGACCGTCGCGGTGGCGATCGAATCCGGCGTGGTGCCGGACCTGACGCGGCGCTGGCAGGCCAGCCGCCCGGTCGCGATGGGCCGCTTCCGGATAAAGGACAGCCACACGATCGGCGCCTCGCTGAACGTCGCCGAGACGCTGATCCATTCCTCCAACATCGTCACCGCGCAGATCGCCGACGAGATCGGGCCGGCCCGGCTGAAGGCGGCGATGGCCGATCTGGGGTTCAACGAACGCCCCTATATCGAGCTGCCGGCGCGCGGCTTCCCGATCTGGCCGAGCGGCGAGTGGCCGCGCCTGCGGGCGATGACGGTCGGCTTCGGCCATGGCGTGGCGGTGACCCCGCTCCACCTCGCCACGGCCTATGCCACGATGGTCAATGGCGGCATCTGGCGCCCGGCGACCTTGCGCAAGCTGGCCCCCGGGCAGGCGCCGCGCGGGCGCCGGGTGTTCAGCGAGAGCACCAGCGCGCGGATGCGGCAGCTGCTGCGGATGATCTCGCTCTACGGCACCGGGCGCAACGCCAACGCGCCCGGCTTCCGCGTCGGCGGCAAGACCGGCAGCGCGGAGAAGCCGGGTGCGGGCGGCTACCAGCGCTCGGCCCTGGTCTCGACCTTCGCCGCCGCTTTCCCGATGGACGATCCGCGCTATGTGGTCATCGTCATGTATGACGAGCCCAAGGGCACCATCGCCAGCTCCTACCAGCGGACCGCCGCGTGGAATGCGG
>JACIYY010000263.1 GCA_014359685.1 Porphyrobacter sp.
GGGCCGGGGCCGGAGCCGCCGGGGCGGGGGCCGGGGCGACCCGGCGGCGCGCGGCGCCGAGGGCGGGCGCGCGGCGGGGGGCCGTGTCCTCGCTGCCGAGCAGCAGCTCGTCCTGCTGGGCCGGGCGGGCCGGTTCGGGTTCCGGCTGGCGGATCGCATCGGCGGTCAGTTCGAGCGCGTCGTCGGGCTGCCCGCCCTCACCGGCAGCGGCAGCGGCAGCGCCGTCATCGTCATTGGCCCATTGCCGGGCAGCGGCCGGGGCGGGAGCAGGTGAGGCGGCGGGGGAGGTGGCGGCCGGCCTGGCGGCCTCGGCCGGGCGCGCCGAGGCCGGCGGCATGGCGCCGGGGCGGCGCGGGCCGCGCGCGGTCGACAGGCTGGCCGACTGGCCGATCGAGTGGCCTCCTGTCTGACCCCCCGCATGACCCGGCGCCTGGCCGCCTGTGCGCGCCTGCGGCAGCGCGGCCTCGATCCCGGTGGCCACCACCGAGACGCGGATGCGCCCTTCGAGGTCGGGGTTGAAGGCCGAACCCCAGATGATGTTGGCTTCGGGATCGACCAGCTCGCGGATATGGTTGGCGGCCTCGTCGACCTCCAGCAGGCGCATGTCCTCGCCGCCGATGATCGAGATGATGACGCCCTTGGCGCCCTTCATGCTGACCCCGTCGAGCAGCGGGTTGGCGATGGCCCGCTCGGCTGCCTCGAGCGCGCGATTGGCGCCCTCGCCCTCGCCGGTGCCCATCATCGCCTTGCCCATCTCCTCCATCACCGAACGGACGTCGGCGAAATCGAGGTTGATGAGGCCGGGCATGACCATCAGGTCGGTGATCGAGCGGACGCCCTGCTGGAGCACCTCGTCGGCGAGCTGGAACGCCTCCTTGAAGGTGGTTTCGGCCTTGGCGACCAGGAACAGGTTCTGGTTGGGGATCACCAGCAGCGTGTCGACGTGCTTTTGCAGCTCCTCGATCCCGGATTCGGCCGCGCGCATCCGCCGCGTGCCTTCGAACAGGAACGGCTTGGTGACCACGCCGACCGTCAGGATGCCCTTTTCGCGGGCGATCTCCGCGATCACCGGGGCCGCGCCGGTGCCGGTGCCGCCGCCCATCCCGGCGGCGATGAACACCATGTTGGCGCCTTCCAGCGCGCGCTCGATCTCCTCGACCGTCTCTTCCGCCGCCGCGCGGCCGACTTCGGGCCGGGCGCCG
>JACIYY010000264.1 GCA_014359685.1 Porphyrobacter sp.
GTGGCCGATGGCGGCGGGCGAGCACGCACCGCCGCCCGACCAGCCGGGATGGGCGCTCTCCCACCCGCAGGTGCGGTGGCGGTGCCGGGGGGTGCGGATCGCTGCCATCATCGCGGGCGAGAGGATGTCGCCCGCCAGCAGGCCGGCGGCGAAGCCGAGCACGCCGTCCACCGTGCCGAACAGCCCGGCATGGCCGGCCGCGCCGCCGAGCGCGAAGGCGTTCTCGTCATGGACCTCGCCCTGCATCACCCGGCCGCGCCAGGTGCAGCGCTCGGTCGCCACCGCCGGGCCGGGCGGCGGGCCGTAGGCAAGGCCGGGGGGCAACGGCCAGGCGGAGAGCGGCGCGCCGGTGATCCGCTCCACCGCGATGCCGAGCAGGATGAAGTTGATGTCCGAATAGACCTGTGGCCCCTGCCTCCATTCGCGCTGGAGCACGAAGGCGCGCAGCCGCGCGGGATCGTCGCCATAGGTGTAGATCGGCGCGACGGCCGGCAGGAAGGTGTGGTGCGACAGGCAGTCGCGGAAGGTCAGCCGCCGCTCGGCGGCGTGGTCGACATCGTATTGGCGCAGGTCGGGAATGGCGTCGGTCAGCGGCCGGTCGAGGTCCAGTTGGCCCTGATCGGCCAGTTGCAGGATCATCGTGGTGGTGGCGATCACCTTGGTCAGCGAGGCGAGGTCGAACCAGTGCGCGCGGGTCAGCGGCTCGGGCGCCGGCACGATCGCCGCGCGGCCGGCGAGCATCACCGCCGTGCTCCCGTCCGGTCCCGTCATGCCCAGAGCCGCGCCAGGGATCAGCCCTGCCTCCACCATCCGCGCGGCGGGGCCAAAGGCAGCGCGGCACGCCTCCTCGATCATGCCGGCGCACGCGGGCGGAGGCGGGCGAGGACCGGCAGGAACACCAGTGCCGCCAGGCTCAGCGCGCCGGCGAGGAGGAAGAAGCCGTCATAGCCGATCGCCTGCTGGATCGCGCCCGACGCGCCGGCCAGCAGCCGCGGCAGCAGGAAGGCGAAGCCCGACAGGAACGCATATTGCGCCGCCGGGAAGCGCGGGTTCACCAGCAGCGACAGATAAATCACGAACACCGTGCCGGCGAAGCCGTTGCCGAACTGGTCGGCGGCGACGCTGGCATAGAGCACCAGGGCCGCAGGCTCGCGCCACCACAGCCAGGCATAGGCCCAATTGCCCAGCGCCGCGACCAGTGCGCCCGCCGCCAGCGCCCGGCCGAGCGGCCAGCGCGCCGCCATCCATCCGCCGAGCGCCACCCCCGCCATGCTCGCTGGCAGCGCCACCGCGCCGTCGGCGATGCCGATCTGGTCGAGCGAATAGCCGCGCGCGTTCCACAGCGGATGCGACAGCGTGAGCGCCAGCACGTCCCCCACCCGGTACAGCGAGACAAATGCCAGCACCGCCAGCGTGCCCAACCCAAAGCGCCAGAAGATGTCGACGAACGGTCCGATGGTGGGCGAGCGGCGCGCGGGTGCATCGGCCTCCATCCGCCGGATGCGCGGCAGCGCGAGGGCCAGCGCGGCGAACGGCAGCAGGCAGACCACCAGCACCGCCGCGGTCAGGTTGCTGTCGGCGCCGATCCCCGCTGCCCCCGTCGCGCGCAGCGCCAGCCAGCCGACCAGCGCGATCGCCGCCACCGACAGCGCGACGATTGCCACGCTGGCCGCGATGCCGCCGGCCAGCGCCGACCACCGCGACCCTTGCGCGCCCTCCTCCGGCCGGGTCGCGGCGAGCGCCGGGAAGGCGAGGAAGGCGGCCAGCGCGATCACCAGATAGGCCCACATCCAGTCGGCCCGCGCGGCGACCAGCACCGCGCCGCTGCCCGCCGCCACCATCGCGCTGCGATAGCCCCACAGATTGGCCGCGACGATCGGCGCCTGCTGCTCCTGCGTGGGCGCCAGCTGGATCCGCCAGGCGTCGGCGGCGACCTCCAGCGTGGTGGTCCAGAACGCCAGCGCCACAGCGAACAGCGCCACCAGCGGCAGGTTCTCGTCGTCCGAGGTGAGTGCCATGGCCACCATGGTGGCGAAGATGCCCAGCTGCGAGAGCAGGATCCAGCCGCGCCTTTTGCCCCATATGCGCGAGAAGCCGGGGATGGCGAAGCGATCGACCAGCGGCGACCACGCGAACTTGAAGGTCGGCAGCAACGCGACCCAGGCGAAATAGCCGATGGTGACGATGTCGACCCCGTGCCGCGCGAGGCGCAGCATGAGCACGGCGTTGAACATGTAGAACGGCAGCCCGGCCGAAAAGCCGAGCAGAAGATAGAGCGGCAGCACCCGCCGCGCGGGCAGGACCGCGCCGGTCACCACTCCGCTTGTGGCGTCGGGCCGGCGGTCGTGGTCGGGCCGGGCTGTCGCTGTCGCCATGATCCGCCCCAGCATCTGCAATGCGCGCGCCCGCGTCCACCGCTTTGTTTTGTGCGCAGCGCCAAGCGGCAACGCAAGCGGGAGCGCGCGTTTTTGAAGCTCAGCCCTTGGGCGTGGACGAACTCTCAGACCGGACGGGAGTCGATCTTCACGCCCCCGCTCCGCGAGCTCGGCGACCAGGCCGCGCAAGGGGAACCGCCTCGTCGAGACTCGATGTGCCAAGATGTCGGATGAAGAACTCTCCGGCAGCCACGGAGCGGACCTTGGCAGGCCAGCGGCGGCGATACCGGTAGAAGCCATTGATGCATTTGCAGGTGCTGGCGCTTGAACGACACGGACTCAGACTCCGGTGTACCTCTTGTGTGTACTTCGGAGTTCTGATTTCCCATGTTTTTCAACGTTTATAGCTACCTAGCGGTAGCTGGTGCCCAGAAGAGGACTCGAACCTCCACGCCCTTGCGAGCGCCGCCACCTGAAGACGGTGCGTCTACCAATTCCGCCATCTGGGCACGGGCGGCCGGCAGTGCTGCCGGGCCGCTGGGTAGGCTGTGGCCGATAGCCAGCCACAGGGCCCTCTGTCAACGGCCTGCCGCGCTTGCGGGGGCGGCGGGGTTGCGGCAAGGCGGGTTGCGAACGCAGGGCGCCGGCAAGGCCCCTCTGGCATCGGATGGAACAGGCGCATGGCTCAACGCGAACCGCTCGACAACAAGCTGGTGGTACTGATCGGAGGCGGGGGCTTCCTGGGCGGCTACGTGGCGCAGGATCTGCTGCGCCGTGGCGCGCGGCTGCGGATCGCCGAGCGCCATCCCGAAAGCGCCCATTCGCTGCGGCCGCTGGCCAATCTGGGGCAGATGCAGTTCGCCCGCTGCGATGTCGCCGACCGGCGCAGCCTGGCCGCCAGCCTCAGCGGAGCCGACGCCGTCGTCTATCTGGTCGGCACCTTCGGGGCCAACCAGCGCGCGTTGCAGGCCGAAGGGCCGGGCATCGCGGCCGAACTGGCGGCGCAGGAGGGCGCGACGGCCTTCGTCTCGATGTCCGCCATCGGCGCCGATCCCGCGTCGGCGAGCCGCTATGCGGCCACCAAGGGGCTGGGCGAGGAACGGGTCCGCGCGGCCTTTCCGCAAGCGACGATCCTGCGCCCCTCGATCCTGTTCGGCGACGACGACAGCTTCCTCAATATGTTCGCCGGGCTGATCGCCAGTCTGCCGGTGCTGCCGGTGTTCGGGGCCGACGCGCCGATCCAGCCCTTGTGGGTCGACGATGCGGCCGCAGCGGTGGTCGCCGCTCTCGGCGATCCGGCCCGGCACGGCGGGACCATCTATGAGATCGCCGGTCCGGAGGTCATGACCATGGGCGATCTGCATCGCCGCATCGCCGCCGCGCAGGGCCGATCGCGCCGTTTCATAGCCGTCCCCGATTGGCTCTCAGCGCTGTTCGCCGCCATCCCGGGCACGCCGATGAGCGCCGACCAGTGGGCGCTGCTGAAGCGCGGCAATGTCGCCTCCGGCAATCTGCCCGGCATCGCGGAACTGGGAGTCTCGCCCCATCCGCTCGGCCTGTTCCTCGACCGCTGGATGATCCGCTATCGCAGTCATGGGCGGTTCGGCGCGCTCGATGAGGGCTACCCGAGCTAGGGTCTGTACCCCACTGATCTGATGGTTTTGGCGTGATTTAAGTTGTCAGGAGGCCGGCCCCGCCTTTGTCGGCGAGGGTGCCGTGCTCGCCGGGGGTTCGCGTCGCGCTGCTGATCTTGGCTAGGGGTATCTCTAGGCAGACCGTCAGCCGCCACCTTTCGACGCCGATTTGCAAACGGTGCGGGCCGCGCAAAAGTGCGCGCGGGAACCCCAACACCGCGCCTGCCGCTTGAACAAGCGGACAAGGGTGTCCACTTGGCAGCCCCATGACTCGCCCGATGCGAAAGGATGCAGCGCAAAGGCGCGACGCTCTGCGCAAGGCGGCGGCAACCGAATTCGCCGAACGCGGCATCGAGGTTCCGCTGGACGCGATCGCTGATCGCGCAGGCGTGGGCCGGGCGACGCTCTACCGCAATTTTGCAGATCGTGATGAGCTCGTCCTCGCCGTCTTCGCCGGCCTTGTGGACGAGCTTGGCGAGCGGATGCGGCAGAAGACTGCCCCGGATGCGTTCTTCGATTTCGTCCACGAACTTTCCGAATTGCTCCTGCGCAATGTGGCCCTTTCCGCAGCGCTCCGCCACGCACAGTCGCGCCTCGCATTGGTCAAGCTGCGGCAGAAGATCATTGCCGCCGGCACTTCTGCGTTGTCGCTGTCGCAAGCGGCAGGAACGGTGCGCGCCGACCTTGAACCGGGCGATATCCGTATCCTCGCCGCGCTTCTTGGCGCGGGGCTGGAGACCGCCGATCCTTCCGAGCGGGAGGCGATCAGCCGTCGCACGCGGGCGCTGGTGCTAGACGGGCTGAGAGCCCGGTCATGAGCCGCAACTGGCATCTGCCCTGGCACGAATATGTCGAGACGCTGAAGCCGCACGAACGGCCGATGCTGCCCGGTTCCCCGGCCACCCCCGAACATCCGGGCCGGCTCCGCGCCGCCTATGCGGCCACCGGCGTGCTGGTGTCGCTGACGGGTGGCCTTGGCAACGCGATGGTGACGGCCAACGTCCAGAGCCTGGCCGGAGAGCTGGGGATCACGCAGACCGACGCTGCCTGGCTGCCGGTCGTCTTCGTGATGACCAATGCCTGCATGAACCTGCTGCTGATCAAGTTCCGCATGCAATACGGACTGCGGCTGTTCACCGAGATCATCCTTGCCGTGTTCGTGGCCACCGCGCTCGCCCACCTCCTGGTCGATGATTTCGGGTCCGCTCTGGCGGTCCGTGCTGTTGCCGGCATGTGCGGTGCCGGCCTGACCACCCTGGCCTTCCTTTATCTCATGCAGGCTTTCCCGGCCGCGCACCGGCTGAAGGGGCTGGTGATCGCCATCGGACTTACCAGCTTCACGGCCCCAGCCGCCCGCATCATCGGCGCGGACCTGTTCGACATCGACGGATGGCGGGGCTACCATTTGATGGAGCTGGGTCTTGCGCTGGCGTCCTTGAGCGCAGTGTTCAGCCTCAGGCTGCCGCCCTCGGAGCGGATCGAGGTCTTCGAAAAGCTCGATTTCGTTACCTTCGCATTGTTCGCGCCGGGCATTGCGCTGCTCTGCGCGGTCTTGGGCCTGGGCCGGATCGTCTGGTGGACCGATGCGCCATGGATCGGCTGGGCGCTTGCCGCCTCGATCCTGTTGCTGGCTGCGGCGCTGATGGTCGAGCATGGCCGCGAGACGCCGCTCATCAACCTGCGCTGGATGGCAAATGCCGATATCGTCCGCATGGCACTGTCGATCCTTCTGGTGCGCATCGTGCTGTCGGAGCAGACATCGGGCGCGGTCGGCTTTCTCCAGCAGATGGGCCTGGGACCGGACCAGCTCCACGGGCTGTTCCTGGCGATCCTGCTCGGAACGGTTGCCGGCACGCTGGTGAGCGCCTTCACGCTCGACATGACGCGTCTCTACCTGCCGATCGCCATCGCGCTTGCGCTGATCGCCGTGGGCGCGTTCATCGACAGTCACGCGACTTCGCTCACTCGGCCGGTGAACCTGTACTTCAGCCAATCGCTGCTCGCTTTCGCCTCGGCCCTTTTCATCGGTCCGGCGCTGATGATCGGCTTGGTGCAGGTGATCCAGAAGGGCGGACAGACTCTGGTCAGCTTCATCGTCGTGTTCAGCGTAGGCCAGAACCTCGGCGGCCTCGCCGGATCAGCGATCGTCGGCACCGCCGAGATGCTGCGCTTCCGCGAGCATTTCTCCAACCTCAGCCAGTCCATCAACCTCGGCGATCCCAATGTCGTGCTGCGCCTGCAGCAGCTGGGGGGCGCCTATGCAGGCACGCTGGGCGATGCGCATTTGCGCGACGTCGAAGGCATGCGGCTCCTCCAGCAGCAGATCACGCAGGAGGCGCACGTCCTGGCCTACAACGATATCTTCCAATGGATCGCGGTTGCGGCGCTGGCAGGCGCGCTGTGGGTGGCGATCGTCCACGGCCAGAGCATCTTTCGGCGGCGCAAAGCCACGCGGGATGCGGCGGTCGAAACGGCCGCCGAAGCGATCGATTGACGGACGACAGCCCATGACCGAAACCCCCATGCCGCGCACGGACCGCAGCGAAGCCGAAGCCCCGGCGGCGGATTCTCCACCCGCTGCGCCCCCGCCCTCACCCGCGCCCAGTCCGCCTCCGGCGCCGGCAGCCGCACCGGCCGCTCCGCCCCGCGGCCTGCTGTGGAAAATCGTCCTCGGGCTGATCGCCGTGGCCGGCGTTCTGCTGGTGCTCCATGCTTGGCGCCTGCCGCCTTTCTCGAACGCGGTGCAGCGCACCGAGAACGCCTATGTCCGTGGGCAGGTGACGATCATTTCGCCGCAGGTGTCCGGCTATGTCACGCGCGTGCCGGTGCAGGATTATCAGCGGGTGAAGAAGGGCCAGCTGCTCGTGGTGATCGACGACCGCATCTACCGCCAGCGGCTCGAGCAAGCCCGCGCCGCGCTGCATTCCGCCGAGGCCGCGCTGGCCAATTCGGCGCAGACCCAGCAATCCGCGCGCGGTTCGGTCGCGCAGAGCTCGGCCAGCGTCCAGGGCGCCGAGGCGCAGCTCGCCAAGGCGCGCGCCGATTATCAGCGGATTGCGCAGCTCGCCCCCGAAGGCTGGGTGACGAGGGCTCAGGTCGATGCGGCGCGTGCTGCCCTCGAGGCGGCCGAGGCAGCGGTCGGCCAGGCCCGAGCGCAGCAGGGGATCGCGCAGACCGGCGTCACCTCCGCGGTAGTGGACCGTCAATCGCTGGTCGCGGCGGTGGAGAATGCTGAAGCGCAGGTGCGGCTCGCGCAGATCGATCTCGACAATACCCGCGTCGTCGCTCCCGCCGACGGCAGGCTGGGCGAGATCAGCGTGCGCACGGGCCAGCTGGTCTCCACAGGATCGCAGCTGATGGCGCTCGTTCCGGAGCAACTGTGGGTGATCGCCAACCTGAAGGAAACGCAGATGAAAAACGTGCGGGTCGGGCAGCGTGCGACGGTATCGGTCGATGCGCTCGGCGGCGAGGAACTGACCGGCAGGGTGAGCGACATCGCCCCGGCAACCGGGTCGGAGTTCAGCGTGATCCGCACCGACAACGCCAGCGGCAACTTCACCAAGGTGCCCCAGCGCGTATCGGTGAAGATCGTGCTCGATCCCGGTCAGCCTTTGCTTGAGCGCCTCCGCCCCGGTCTTTCGGTGGTCGCGCGCATCGACACGCGAAGCCGGAGCTGAGCAAGCAGCGCCGTGGACCGGCGTGCAAAAGGGACCTGGCGTTCCTGCGGCCTCTGGCCGACCAGGGCCTGCGCGAGGTGACGCTCGTGGTCGCCGGCGACCACAGCCGACGCCCCCGAGGGCCTGCGAGCGGCCGCGCGCCCGCGTTGTCAATGCGACCCGGCAGAGGTGCCGCATTCATCGCGCGCCGGCCGTTCCCCCTGCCATCGGCCCACCACGGCGGTCACGGTGAGGTTGGCGCTGGCGCTGGCGACGGTGCGGGTCATGTCGAGCAGCCGGTCGAACGGCAGCACGAAGCCGATCACCAGCGCGGTCTGGCCTGCCGGCACCCCGACCGAGGCCAGCACCGCGGCCAGCATGAACAGCGAGGCCGAGGGGATCGGCGCCGTGCCGAACGCCGCCAGCGCGCCCGTCAGCAGCACGATGCCGAGCATCGGCACATCGGGCGTGACGCCCAGCGCCTGCAGGCTGAAGACGCTGAGCAGCCCCACATACATCGCGGTCCCATCCTTGCCGATGCTCGCGCCGATCGGCAGCACGGTGGAGGCGACGCCGGGGTCGATCCGCATCTTCTCGATCGCCACCCGCAGCGCCACGGGCAGAGTCGCGGCCGAAGAGGCGGTCGCCAACGCAATCGCCAGCGCGTCCACCGCCGAGCGGAAGAACGCGACCGGAGAGCGCCGCGCGACCAGCACCAGCAGCGGGACGTGGACCAGCGCGATCTGCAGCACCACGCCGAGCACCACGCACAAGGCCAGCAGCCCGACATTGGCGAACACCGCCACCCCGTTCCGGGCGACCGCGGCGGAGATCAGCGCGAACACCCCGAACGGCGTCAGCTCCATCACCAGCCCCACCAGCTGGAACAGCACCCGCGCGACCGATTGCAGCAGGCGCGCGACCGGCTGTCCCTCCTCCCCCGCGAGCACGATGCTGAAGCCGAATGCCAGCGCAAAGAAGATGATCGCCAGCATGTCGCCTGCCGCCAGTGCCTCGACGATGTTGACGGGCACGATGCCGACCAGCTGCTCGTAAAGCGGCTTGGGCTCGCCGAGCGGATAGGCCTCGCCGCTGCCGATCGCCGCGCCCGCGCCCGGCTGCACCAGCAGGCCGACGGCGATGCCGATGGAGACCGCGCAGGCAGTGGTCGCGGCGAACAAGGCGATCGTGCGCCCGCCAAGCGCAGCGAGCTTGCGTGGATCGGCCAGTGCGGTGACGCCGGAGACGATGCTGACGAACACGACCGGCACCACCAGCATCCGGATCAGCCGCAGGAACAGGTCGCCGACCACGGCGATCCACCCGCTGGCGGCCGGCCACAGCAGGCCGAGCAGGATCCCGCCGACGAGGCCGGCCATCACCCGTCGCCACAGCGGCAGGCTTTGCCAGCGGAGGAATGCTGCCGTCATCGAACCCCTCCGTGCGGCCAATGTGCGGCCACCGGGCTAGCCGGGTGCCGCCGGCCCGCCGCCCCAGAAGCCGGGCCGGGGCGCGTGCAGCAGGCCGCCGTGCCAGACCACGCCACCAGGGCGATCCTGGGCCAGCCAGAGCGGCCCGTCCAGATCGACCAGCACGCTGTCGGCAGCCGTGGCCAGCGCCATGCCGGGGGCGATCGACAGCGAGGAGCAGATCATGCACCCGGTCATCACCGCCAGACCCCGCGCGCGCGCTGCCCGGGCCAGCTCCAGCGCAGCGGTCAGCCCGCCGGCCTTGTCGAGCTTGATGTTGACGACCGCATAGCCATCGGGGAGCGCCGGGAGATCGGCGGCGACATGGATGCTCTCATCGGCGGCGATGGGAACGGCCGAGGCGAAGCCGCGCAGCCCCTGATCCTCGCCCGCCGGCAGCGGCTGTTCGAGGCAGTCGATCCGCAGCCCGGCCAGCAGGTCCTGCAGGCCCGCCACCTCGTCCATCGTCCAGCTTTCGTTGGGGTCGACGATCATCCGCGGCGCCGGCGCCGCCGCCCGAACCGCGCGAAGCTGCGCCGCCGGATCGCTGCGATCGACCTTGACCTTGATCAGCGGAACGTCGGCCAGCGCGCGCGCCGCCGCACCCATCCGCTCGGGCGTGTCGAGCCCGATGGTCAGCGCCGTCGCCACTGGCGCGGCGGGGCCGGGCAGGCCCAGTGCGGCGCCGATCTCGCTGCCCGCCAGCCGCAGCTCCAGATCCCACAGGGCGCAGTCGATCGCGTTGCGCGCCGCGCCGGCGGGCATCGCCGCCAGCATCTCGCCCCGCCCGGCACCGGCCGAAAGCGCAGCGCGCTGCGCCTCGATGGCGGCGATGGTGCCCTCTACCGTCTCGCCATAGCGCGGATAGGGCACACACTCGCCCCGGCCGGTCGCATCGCCCTCGGCCAGCTCGACGGTGACGACCTCCGCCACCTGTTTGGTGCCGCGCGAGATGCGGAACGGCCGGGCGAGCCGGAAGCTCTCGGTGCGGACGGTCAACCGGCGAGGCATGGCGCCGCTCACGCCGGCGCCGCGAAGGGGTGCGGCCGCGACGGTCCCAGCAGCCGGTCGAGGATCGGCTCCACGCCCATGCGGACCGGATCGACGCAGGGCAGGTCGAAGGCCTCGCCGGTGCGCCGGCACAGCGCGCTGGCCTCCGCCTCCTCAAACCGCGAGGTGTTGAGCGCGATCCCCACCGCGCGCACCGCCGGACTGGTCAGCCGCGCGGTCTGCAAGTTGGCGGCGAGGCATTCGCCCAGCTCGGGCGGACGGCGTCCCGGCAGGCCGCGCATATGCACCCGGGCGGGATCGTGGCACATCACGATCGCTTCGGGCTGCGCACCATGCAGAAGCCCGGTCGAAACGCCCGCGAATGAGGGGTGGAACAGCGACCCCTGCCCCTCGATCAGGTCCCACCCGTCATCCTCCCGCGCGGGCGCAAGCTGTTCGATCGCGCCGGAGATGAAATCCGCCGCCACCGCATCGAGCGGCACGCCGGCCCCGGCGATGAGGATGCCGGTCTGCCCGGTGGCGCGGAAATCGGCGGCGATCCCGCGCGCCCTGAGGCCGCGCATCAGGCACAGCGCAGTGTACATCTTGCCCGACGAGCAATCGGTGCCGACCGTCAGCAGGCGGTGGCCGGCGCGCGGCTCGCCCGTCCCGACCGGCAGGCCCGGCGGGGGATCGCGCACGTCGTGCAGCAGGCGCCCGGTGCGCGCGGCAGTTTCGGCGAGGCGCGGCACGTCCTTCAGGCGCTGGTGGAGGCCGGAGGCGACGTCGAGCCCCGCCTCCAGCGCCAGCGCCGCATCCTCCACCACCGCGTCCGCGAGCGTGCCGCCCGGGTTGGTGATCCCCAGCACCAGCGTGCGCGCGCCGGCGGCGACCGCCTCGGCGAAGGTCATCGACGGCAGGCCAAGCGTCAGCCGGCTATCGGCATGGCGGAACTCGCCAAGGCAGATCTCCGGGCGGAACACCGCCAGCCCGCGCGCGGTCTTGATCCCCATCTCGTCGTTCGAGTGGCCGAGATAGAGCAGATAAGGTGTTGCGATCATCGATTGTGCGCGCTCGTCCCTGGCACTGGAGGGCGGCACGTCTAGCCGCGCCAGGCGCGCCGCCCAAGTGCCGCGCCGGCAGAGGCCATAGCGCCGGGCTATATGCCGTCGATCACCTGCGCCAACCGGTCGAGGAAATCCCTCGCCGCGCTCGACAGCGGCCGGGTCTGCAGGTGAACGGCATTGATGTTGAAGGTCAGCGCGGGCTGCAACGGTCGCCAAGCGAGGCCGCCCGCCAGCGCTTCGGCGGCAGTGAAATTGTCGACGATCGCCATGCCGATCCCCGCCCGCACCAACGCCGCCGCGATGTAATAGGTGCGGGCCGAGACGACCTCCTCCAGCGACACGTCGAGCCGCTCCAGCTCGGCCCCCAGCAGCCGGCCGATCGGGCCGTTCTGGATCGGGCTTATGAATTTGTGATCGCGCAACTCGCTCAGATGCAGGCGCGGCGGCGCGTCGGGGATGTCCTGCGGCCGGAACAGCACCACCAGCTCGCCCTCGCCGATCACCCGATGCGACACCGGCGCGCCCGGCGGCACTTCGAAGCTGATGGCGATGTCGGTCTCGCGCTCGCACAGCTTGCGGACCACCTCGTCGTGGTGGAGCGTCTGGAGGTCGAACAGCACGCCGCCGCGCTCTGCCATGAACGCCGCCACCGCCTGCGGGATTGCGCCGAGTCCGAGCGAGGGCAGCGCGGAGACACGCAGCAGCCTGCCTTCGCCGTGGCGCATATTGTGGCACGCCTGGCGCAGCGAGCGCACCCGCTCCTGAATCTCGGAGACCTCGCCAAACACGGTCCGCGCGTCCTCGGTCGGGATCAGCCGGCCGCGCGCCCGCTCGAACAGCGGCAGGCCGAGCGATTTTTCGGCATGGCGCAGCACCTTGGTGACCGATGGCTGCGACACGTTGAGCGCGCGCGCGGCCGCGCTGACCGTGCCATGCAGATAGACGGCGTGGAAGACTTCGATCTGGCGCAGGTTCATCGTGGGCTTCTCGCATGACGTGAGGGCGGCGGCGCAGCGGCACCATGGCGGGGTGCCCCTTATGCCGCAAGGTTATGGCCGGGCGGAGGAAAATGGGTGTACTGTGGCGCGATCATTGAACACATGGCGGCCGTCGGGTGTCACCCACCCATCCGCCCGGGCGCCGGGCACCGGCCAGGAGACCTCCCATGATGCTCCCCCGCGCGGCGCGCCGCAAGCCGCCTCACCCGATCGCTTGCGCCCTCGCGCTGGCCCTGGCGATGGGAGCCGGCGGCTGCGCGGGATCGGGTCCGCTGCCCTCCGGCCAGACGGCGGAGGCGGTCGATACGCTGATCGCCGGGGGCACGATCTACGATGGCAGCGGCGCGCCGCCGGTGAAGGGCGATGTCGCCATCAGGGGCGATCGCATCGTCCATGCCGGGCCGCCGCGTCCGTTCGCCGCAGCGCGCACGATCGATGCCGCCGGCCTGATCGTGGCGCCCGGCTTCATCGACCCGCACACCCATGCCGACATCTTCCTGCGCTCGGCCGACCCGGCGGAGCGGGTCAATGCCGCATGGCTGGCGCAAGGGGCGAGCA
>JACIYY010000265.1 GCA_014359685.1 Porphyrobacter sp.
AGACAGGCGCATGGCACGGTTCTATCTCGGGCTGGATGCCGGCGGCAGCCGCTGCCGCGCGCGCCTGATCGACCGCGAGGGCCGGGTGCTGGGCGAGGGCGAAGGCGGCCCGGCGAGCGCGCGGCTCGGCGCCGAGGCGGTCCGCGCCACCCTGCTGGCGACCGCGGCCGAGGCGATCGCGGCGGCGGGGCTGGGCGCGGCCGACGCGGCCGATATCGCAATGGGCGCGGGCATCGCCGGCATCTCGCGCGAGGGGGCGCAGGCGGCGCTCGCCGCGCTCGACTTCCCCTACGGCTCGACCGCGTTCGACTCGGACGGGATGATCGCCAATCTCGGGGCGCATGGCGGCGCCGACGGGGCGGTCCTGGTGATCGGCACGGGCAGCGTCGCGCATGTCCGGCGCGCAGGCGAAAGCTTCACCATCGGCGGCTACGGCTTCCCGGTCTCCGACGAGGGCAGCGGCGCCGCGCTTGGGTTGAGCGCGATGCGCCACGCGCTGCGCGCGCTCGACGGGCGGACCCGGCCGAGTGCGCTCAGCAGCGCGGTGAGCGCGCGCTTCGGGCATGAAACCGTGCGCGCGATCGCGTGGATGGATGCGGCAACACCCACCGATTATGCCGCGCTGGCGCCGCTGGTGATGGATTTCGCCGAGGCCGATGACGAGATCGCCCGCTCGATCGTCGATCACGCCGCCCGGCACATCGAGCGCTTCATCGAGACGATCTTCCAGCGTGGCGCGCCGCGCTGCGCGCTGGCTGGCGGGCTGGCCGGGCGGATCAGGCCGTGGCTGCGCGCGCGCACGGTCGCGCGGCTGGTCAAGCCGCGGGGCGATCCGCTCGACGGCGCGCTGCTGCTGGCCGGCTACCGCCCGCCGGGTCGCGTGGCGAACTGAGCGGCGGGGCGATCGGGCGGGCCGGGATCGAACGCCTGCCCGGCGATCCACACCCGGCGGACCCGCAGGCTGGCATCGAGATGAACCAGATCGGCGGCAAGGCCGGGGCGGATCGCCCCCCGCACCGCCTCCATCCGCAGGAACGCGGCCGGATTGCCGCTGGCAAGCCGCGCGGCATCGGCCAGCGGCAGGCCGAGCAATTCCACCGCGTTGCGCAGCGCGCGGTCCATGGTCAGCGCCGACCCCGCCAGCGTCCCGTCATCGGCGCGCAAGGCGCCGTCCTCGACACGGATCGCCCGCCCCTGCAGCGTGAATGCGGTCAGGGCCGTGCCCGCCGGCGGCATGGCGTCGGTCACCAGCATCGCCCCTTCCAGCCCGCGCGCCGCCAGCGCGACGCGCAGCGCGGCCGGGTGGACGTGGTGGCCATCGACGATCAGGCCGAAGCGGCTCGCCCGGTCCTCCAGCGCCGCCCCGACCATGCCCGGCGCGCGCGCGGCCAATGGACTCATCGCGTTGAACAGATGGGTGAAGCCGTCGAGCCCTTCGTCGAGCGCGCGGCGGGTGGTCTCGTAATCGGCCGCGCTGTGGCCGGCCGCGACCACCAATCCGGCCGCGCGCAGGGTGGCGATGGTGCCGGGGGCGACGCATTCGGGCGCCAGCGTCACCAGCCGCACGCCGCGTGCGGGCCGGGTCAGCAGGGCGAGCTCGTCGGGCGAGAGCGGGCGCACGAAGCGCTCTGCATGGATGCCGCGCCGCTCGCGGTTGATGAACGGGCCTTCGATATGAATGCCGAGCACGCCCGGCACCCCGAGCGCGATCGCCCGGTCGACGGCGGCGATGGCGCGGCCGATCGTGGCGGCATCATCGCTGATCAGCGTCGGCAGCAGCCCGGTCGTGCCGTGCCTGCGATGCGCGGCGGCGATGGCGGCGATGCCGTCCACGTCCGGCCGGTCGTTGAGCAGCACCCCGCCCCCGCCATTGGCCTGGCTGTCGATGAAGCCCGGCACCAGCCAGCCGCCGCCCAGATCGATCCGCTCGCCGTCGCCGAGCCGCTCGGCCTCGCTCAGGCCTGCGATCAGGCCGCCTTCGAGCGCCAGCGCCGCGCCTTCGCGCGGGCCGTCGGGGGTGACGAGGGTCGCGCCGGTGAGGATGGCGCGGGTCACAGCGTGCTCGTTACCTTGGACAGGAACGGCGGACGATCGGGATCGCGCCCGCGCCGCCGGGCCAGCGCCTCGGCCATGCGGTAGAAGCTCAGGGCCAGGGCGATGGCGTCGGCCGCAGCATCGCCGGTCGCCACCGAGGGCAGGCGGATCGTCGCCGGCGCAATCGCTGCTGCCGGCCCCGCCGCGATCACCGTCGCGCCGCGCCCCGCGAACGCCGCCAGCCGCTCGCCAAAGCCCTGCCCCGCCACGTCGGCGGGCGCGAAGGCGAGCAGCGGATCGCCGGCGCCGATCAGCGCCATCGGCCCGTGCGCGACCTCCGCGCTGCTGAAGGCTTCGGCATGGATCTGCGCGGTTTCCTTGAGCTTCAGCGCGGCCTCGGCGGCGATCGGCAGGGTCGGTCCGCGGCCGAGCACCAGCAGCCGCCCAGCCCGCTCCAGCGGCGCGAGCGCGGCGCCCCAATCCTGCTGCCACGCCAGCGCCAGCGAGGGCTCGATGCGGCCCAGCGCATCGGCGAGGCCGGCATCGCCGCGCCACCGGGCGACGAGGTCGGCGACCGCCACCAGCGAGGCGATGAAGCTCTTGGTCGCAGCGACGCTGCGCTCCGCCCCGGCGTGGAGCGGGAGAACGAACTCGGCCTGTTCCGCCAGCGGCGAGGCCGGATCGTTGACCACCGCCAGTACCAGCGCGCCGGCCGCGCGCGCGGCGCGGGCCGCCTCCACCAGATCGGGGCTGCGACCCGATTGCGAGATCGCCAGCACCAGTGCGCCGCGCAGCCGGGGCGAGGTCGCGCGGTAGAGCGTCGCCACCGACGGCGGCAGGCTGGCCACCGGCAGGCGCAGCCGCGTTGCGATCAGGTGCCCGGCGAAGGCCGCCGCATGGCCCGACGATCCGCGCGCGATGGTCAGCGCGAGGGGCGGGTCGAGCGCGCGCAGCCGCGCGGCGAGCGCGTCTGCCGCATCGCGGTTCAGCGCCCGCAGCGCCGCCGCCAGGGCCGGCGCCTCGGCCGCCTCGCGGGCCATCAGGGTGGGCGCGTCGGACATGACCCGGCGCTATGGCATGGCGCGCGCGCGGGCAATTGGCAGAGCGGTGCCGGAGGCGATAGAATGCCAGCCATGGGCACCGAAAGCGTCGACCCCCGCTTCGACGGGATCGAGACCTGGCCGACCGAACGCGCGATCGAGGCGATGCTCACCGGCCAGCGCGCGGCGATCGCGGCGGTGGCCGGGGCGAGCCGGGCGATCGCTGCGGCGGCGGAGGCAGCGGCCGCGCAGCTCGGCAACGGCGCGGGGCGAATCGCCTATGCCGGCGCGGGCACGTCGGGGCGGATCGGGGTGCAGGACGGGGTCGAGCTGACCCCGACCTTCGGCTGGCCGGAGCGTCGGCTCGCATTTCTGCTGGCGGGCGGGCCGGAGGCGCTGATGCGCGCGGTCGAAGGCGCCGAGGATGATGCGGCGGCCGGGCGTGCGGCGGTGCGGGCCGAGGCGCTGGGGGCCGGTGACGTGCTGATCGGCCTTGCCGCCAGCGGGCGCACCCCGTTCACCATCGGCGCGGTGGCCGAAGCGCGGGCGCGCGGCGCGCTGACCGTCGCGCTGGCCAACAATCGCGGCGCGCCGCTGCTGGCCGCCGCCGATCATCCGATCGTGCTCGACACCGGCGCGGAGGTGATCGCCGGCTCGACGAGGATGCAGGCGGGCACCGCGCAGAAGGCCGCGCTCAACCTGCTGTCGACCGCGATCATGCTGCGTCTGGGGCTGGTCCATCGCGGGTTGATGGTGAACATGCGCGTCTCCAACGCCAAGCTGCGCGCGCGGGCGCAGGCGATGATCGCCGAGCTCGCCGGGGTGGCGCAGGCGCGCGCGGGCGAAGCGCTCGACCTGGCTGAGGGCGATATCCGCGCCGCGATGCTGGTGGCGCTGGGCCTGCCGCTGGCGCAGGCGCGCGCGCGGCTGGATTCCGCCGAGCGGCCGTTCGCGGCCCTGCTGGCGGAGGCGCGTGGATAGCGGAGCATCAGTAGAAGCGCATATCGGCCAGCTCCAGCCAGGCGCGCCCGCCCGGCTCGCCCGCCAGCTCGAACCGCAGCGCCCGCAGCCGGGCGGGATCGAGCGGGCCGGCGTCGCCGGCGCTGGCGAAGGCGGAGAACGGCAGCCGCAGCTC
>JACIYY010000266.1 GCA_014359685.1 Porphyrobacter sp.
AGAAGCGCATATCGGCCAGCTCCAGCTAGGCGCGCCCGCCCGGCTCGCCCGCCAGCTCGAACCGCAGCGCCCGCAGCCGGGCGGGATCGAGCGGGCCGTCGCCGCCGGCTCTGGCGAAGGCGGAGAACGGCAGCCGCAGCTCGGTCCCGGCAGGCGTGGCCTCGAACCGGGCGGCGAACCCCTCGCGCGCGCCAAGGCCGTAGCTTTCGATCAGCAGGCGACAGGTCCCCGCGCCGCGCGCCGCGAAGGCGATGCCGGTGAAGCCGCGCGCATCGGCCAGCGCAACGCCGCCCGGCGTCAGCGGCACGACCAGCTGCGCGAAGGGCCGCGGATTGGCACCGAAGCTCGCCAGCGACATGATCGCCCCGCCGCCCCCTCCGCCGGGCCTGGGGCGATGGACGAAGGCAAGGTCGCTGTGGTCGGCGCCGGCCTCGCTCGCATCGACCGGCAGCGTGCCGAGATCGGTGCGCCCGTCGGCCCGCGCGCCGCTATGGATCGGCCCGGCCATGCGGTGCACCGGCAGCGGGCTCATCTGCGGGCTGTCGACCAGCGCCCGCAGCGCATCCAGCGGCACGGCGCGGCCCGCCAGCCAGACCCGGGTGACGGCCCACAGATCCTCGATCCGCTCGTCCGGGCGGCCGTCGATCAGCACCAGATCGGCGCGCATCCCCGGCGCGATCGTGCCGTGGCCGCCCGCCTGCCCCATGATCGCGGCACTGGTGGCGGTGGCGGCGACCAGCGCTTCGCCCGGGCTGTAGCCGGCACGGGTCAGGGCGATGATCTCGCGGATGGCGGAGGAGCCGTGATAGACCCCGCCGATCCCCGCATCGGTGCCGATGCCGACGGCGATGCCGGCCCCGCGAATCCGCCGCACATTGCCTTCCAGCACCTGCCAGCGGCGCAGCGTGGCCTCGGCCGGGGGATCGCCGGGCGCGGCCAGCAGCCGCTCCTCGCGCGCCAGTTCGGGCGGGGCAAGGATGGCGCGCTCGGCGGCGGACAGCGTGCGCAGGGTACGCGGCTGATACACCGTCATCGTCGGCACATAGGCGGTGCCGCCCGCCCGCATCAGCGTGATCGCCTCGTCATCCACGGGCGCATCGCCGATGCCGTGGACGATCGCCGTCACGCCCGCCGCGCCGGCGACCTTGGCGCCGTCCAGCGTCACCGTATGCGTCACCACCGGCACCCCGGCGGCGCGCGCATCCGCCACGATCGCGGAGAGGGTCGCCACATCCATGCTGTTGAGATCGGGCCCGCGCCCGTAGCGCCAGCCATCGGCGAACACCTTGATGGCGTCGGGGCGGTAGGGCAGCGCCTGCGCCATCGCCAGATGCGCGGCGCGCGGGGTCGCGGCGGTGAGGGTGAAAAAGCGGCCCCAGCCATATTCGGTGCCGTGCCCGCCGGGCACGCCGGTGCGGATCGCGAGGTTGAGGTGCGGTGCCCACAATCCGCCGGGCTGGCGGGTCATGGCCCGGATCGGCGCCAGCATCTCGGCCGAGACAGAATAGTCGTTGACCGTGGTGACGCCGCGCAGCAGGTGGCTGGCCCAGGCCTTGCCGAGATCCTCCGGCCCCGCATGGCCGGGCGATCGCAGATGCGTGTGCAGATCGTGCAGGCCGGGCAGCAGGGTGCGCCCGCGCGCCTCCACCACGCGCGCGCCGGCGGGCGCCCGCAGCCGCGGCCCCACGGCCGCGATGCGGCCCTCGCGGACCAGCACGTCGGCCCGCCGCGCCGGCGCGCCAGTGCCGTCGAACACGCGCGCGCCGCGGATCAGCAGCACGCCCTGCCCGCGTTCCTCATCGCCCGCCCCGGCCGCGCCGCCGGCCAGCAGAGCGAGCGCGAGGAGCAGCGAGGCGGCCAGCCGCCGCAGCCAGTGCATCAGTTGCTGCCCTTGAGATGCCGGTCGAGGAAGTCGCCCGCCGCCAGATAGGTTGCCAGCCAGTGGTCGTAGCGGAAGAAATCGTGCCGTTCGTTGGGAAAAGCCAGCTCCTCGAACGGAACGGCGCGCGCGGCCAGTTCGCGCGCCAGGAGCAGCGACTGGCGGTAATCGACATTGCGGTCGTCATCCCCGTGCACGATCAGCACCGGGGAGCGCCAGGTTTCGATCGCCCCCAGCGGCGAGGAGTCCCACTGGAGCTCCTGGACCCGCAGCGCCTCGCCCGGCGGGACGGCATCGCCGACCGGGCGGACCATGGCGTGAACCCCGTGCAGGTCGACCCCGGCGGCGAACAGATCGCTGTCGCGCGCCAGCGCCAGCGCGGCGAGATAGCCGCCCCAGCTGCCGCCCCAGATGCCGATCCGCTCCGCATCGACATCCGCCCGCGCGGCGAGCCAGCGCGCGCCCGCCAGAATGTCGCGATATTCGGCCGCGCCCTGCCGCCCGGTGCCCTCCGCCTCGCGAAAGGCGCGGCCGTAATTGGTACCGCTGCGGTAATTGACCGACAGCACGGTATAGCCCTGCGCGGCGAACTCCTGATTGCGCACATAGCTGTTGTGGTAATAATAGAGCGGGTGGAAGCCGGGCAGCATCTGCCTGCGCGGTCCGCCATGGGCGAAGATTAGCGCCGGATGCGGACCCGGCCCCGCCGCCCGGAACAGCTGGCCGTGGATCGCCATGCCGTCGGCGGCGGTGAACACCACCGGCTCGGGCCGCGGATAGGCGTCGATCGCAGTCGCGGGCCCGAGCGGCACCATCCCCTCCACCAGCACCATATAAGCGGGGCGGCGCGCATCGGTGATCGTCGCCGCCAGTCGCTCGCCGGCGAAGACCGGGAAGAAGGCGAACACATCCGCGCGCGTCAGCTGCTCGGGCGCGCCGCCGGCCAGCGGAACGCGCCAGAGAGTGCGGCTGTCGAGGTCGCCGGGGTTGGCGGTATAGACCAGCGCGCGGCCGCCCGGCGTGGGGCGGAAATTCTCCACCTCGTTGGCGTCGGGAGTCAGGTCGCGCGGCGCGCCGCCGCCGGCGGCCGGCACCGCATAAATGTGGAGCCAGCCGCTGCGCTCCCACGGGAACAGCAGGTCCCCGGTCGCGGTCCAGAACAGGTTGCGCCCGCGCGTGCCGTAATAGCGCCCACCCTGGCCGGCGGGCGCGGTCCAGACGATGCGCACCGCGCCGGTGGCGAGATCGGCGACCCGCAGCGACCAGAACGACGCCGCATCGGCGTTGCCGGCAGGCGGATCGCGGAACTGGATAAAGGCGATGGCAGAGCCATCGGGCGCAAACACCGGATCGGCCGAGTGGCCGTGCGTGGCGCCGAGATAGCGCAGCGTACCGGC
>JACIYY010000267.1 GCA_014359685.1 Porphyrobacter sp.
ATGGCAGAGCCATCGGGCGCAAACACCGGATCGGCCGAGTGGCCGTGGGTGGCGCCGAGATAGCGCAGCGCACCGGCCGCAAGGTCGAGCAGGCCGACGATGCTGTGGCCCGGCCGCCGCTCGCGGAACAGCAGCCTGGTGCCGTCGGGCGACCAGCTGAGGTCGCCGGCATTGCCGGACAGCCGCGCGGCCTCGTGCGCGGTCTCGCCCGCCTGCCACAGCATGATCGTCCGGCCGCGGACGAAGGCAATCCGTTGCCCGTCGGGGGAGAATGCCGCCCCGTGCCCGCGCCCGATCGCGCGGGGCGCTTCGTCGCCGGCGATAGCGAGGAGATGGAGGGTCTGTTCGGGCGCAGAGGGCGCCTGGCCGGCATTGGGCACGCGGCCGTCAGGGAACTCGGCATCGCCGCCGCGCACGAACACCAGCCGGCGGCCGGCAGGATCGAGCGCCAGGCCGGAGATCTCGACCCCGTCGTCCTGCGTGAAACCGGTCCGCCGGCGGGCGGGCGAGCCGGCGCGCGCGACCCATACATTGCGCACGCCGCCAGCGTTCTCGACCCAGGCGAATACCGGCGCGTCGGCCGCGCCGGCAAGGCCGCTGGCGAAGGGCACCGCCAGATGTTCGGCCAGAAGGCGGTCGGCCTCCACCCCGGCGACCGCCGGCGGGGCGGCGAGAGCCGGAGCCGCGATGCCGGCGATGGCCAGCAGGAGGGCGCAAGCGGCGCGATAGAAGGGACCCATGCCGGCCTGACTAGGGGATCGCGAAGCGTTCCGGCAAGCGGTCGATCGGCCCTGCAATGCCGCCGGGTTATGGCCGGCCGCTCGCGGCGCATGGCTTGCGGCGCATGGTCGCCGGCGCATGATCGGCGGGTCACGCGCGCCCATCCCAGGCCGCGATCACCGCCTCCCCGACCTGCGGGCGCAGATCGTGGATCGCCCGCGCGCCAGCCGAATGGCGGCTCGGATGGACGCGGTTGGTCAGCAGCGTCCAGCCGAGGCCGCGCTCGGGATCGATCCACAGCCCGGTGCCGGTGAACCCGGTGTGGCCGATGGCGGCGGGCGAGCAGGCCGCGCCGCCCGACCAGCAGGGATGGGCGCTCTCCCACC
>JACIYY010000268.1 GCA_014359685.1 Porphyrobacter sp.
GTCAGCACCGCCTCTCCGACCAGAGCGAACAGGACGAACGGAGCCCAGGCGGCGAGGACGGGCGGATAGCTGCCGAAGCTGCCCATGGCCAGCGCGGCATTGTCGACGACGAAATAGGCAAAGCCAAGCGCCATGCCGATCACCGCGCGGGCGAACAGATGGCCCGAGCGGGCGAGGCCGAACCCGGCCACCGCTCCCAGCAGCGGCATCAGCACCGCCGACAACGGCCCGGAAATCTTGTGCCACCAGCGCCCTTCCAGCTCCGCCGTGCGGCTGCCGGCCGCCTTCAGCGCCGCGATCGAGCGAGCCAGCTGCGGCAGCGGCTCGGCATCGGCGTCCACCCGGCGCAGGTTCACCTGACCGATGGTCAGGCCGGGGGCGACCACCAGCGCTCCGGAGACCGCGCGAGGGGTGGCGGGGCCGAGTTCGAACACCCGCGGCTGCTCCAGCCGCCAGCCGGGATCGGCATAGCGGGCGACCGGCGCGGTGATCCGGCGCCGGATCATGCCTTGCGCGTCGCGTTCGTAGAAGGTCACGTCGCGCATTACCGTCGCCGCCCCGGTCCCGGCCACCGTCCGGGCGAACAGCACGTCGTTGCCGTCGTTGAGATAGACATTGCTGCGCACGTCCGGATCGTCGGGCACGGGCCCGAAATCGGCCCGCTCCCAGGCGCTCAGCGTGCCGGTGGCGCGAGTCACCACCAGTTCGTTGAAGGCAAACGAGATCGCCGCGATCACCGCCGCCGCCAGGATCAGCGGGGCCAGGATCTGGTGGGCGGACATGCCCGCCGCCTTCATCGCGGTAATCTCGCTGTTCTGGTTGAAGGTGCTGAGGGTTATGATCGTTGCCAGCAGCGCCGAATAGGGCAGGAACTGCGCCACCAGCTGCGGCACCCGCAGCGAGGCGTAGCGCAGCACCTCTGCCTGCCCGTTGCCCGGCTGGGCCACGATCTTGCCGGTGGTGCTCAGCAGGTCGAGCATCAGCAGGACCAGCACCAGCATCACCAGCACCGCCGCGATCCGCACCACGAAGGTTCTCGCGAGATACCAGGTCAGCGTCGGGGAAGGGAAGAAATCAAGCAGCAACGGGGGCGCCTTCCGACGGCTGCGCCGGCGTGGGCCGATCGCGCCGCAGCAGGCGCTTGGCGATCTTCGCGAGCCGCGCATAGCCAGTTTCCAGCGCGCCGATTGGCTGCCCGCCGGGCACGAAGGCCACCTGGTAGTACATCCACACGATCAGCGCCCCGAATATGACGAACGGCCCCCACAGCGCCAGCAGCGGATCGACCCGCCCCAGCGCCGCGACCGAGCTGCCGTACTGGTTCACCTTGTGATAGGCGACCACCATCACGATCGACAGGAAGATGCCGAGCGCCGAGGTCGATCGCTTGGGTGGAATTGCGAGCGCCACCCCCAGCAGCGGCAGCAGCAGCATCATCACCACCTCAACCATCCGATAGTTGAAATTGGCCCGGCTGTCGGCTCGCTCGCCCGCGCTGCGGTCGTCGCTCCAGCCGATCCGGAGCAGTTCCGGGATCAGATATTCGCGGGCCTCCCCTCCGCCCCGCTCGCGGAAGCTCTCGATCGCGGGCAGGTCGATCGGCAGGTCCATCTGCGAAAAGCTGATCACCCGGCTGTCCTGGCCCGGGATGTCCTGCACGCTGGTGCCGTCGGTCAGGCGCAGGATGATGGTGTTGCGGTTCTCGCGGTTGGCGAGGAAGCGTCCCTCGCTGGCGGAGATCGACAGCACCTGCCCACCCGGTTCGGCGACGCGGGCGAAGATGCCGATCAGCTGGCGCCCTTCGTCGCGACTCTCTTCGATCCGCAGGGCGACCCTGTCCTCCAGGGTGATGAATTCGCCGACCCGGATCGAGGCGCCGAGCGCACCCGACTGCAGCTCGAACTCCAGCTCTTCATAGCCGTATCGGGCGAGCGGCTGGAGATAGCCGACGATCACGAAGTTCAGCGCCACCAGAGCAACCGTGATCATGTAGGGCACGCGCAGCAGGCGGGTATAGCTGAGCCCGACCGCGCGCATCACGTCGAGCTCGCTGGAGGTGGCGAGCTTGCGGAAGGCGAACAGGATGCCCAGCATCAGTCCCAGCGGGATCGCCAGGCTGGCATATTCGGGCACCAGATTGACCATCATCCGGAACACGACCTTCACCGGCCCGCCTTCGGTGGAGACGAACTCGAACAAGCGCAGCATCTTCTCGAGCATCAGCAGCGATGCGGCGAGGACGAACACCGCCAGCATCGGCACCAGCACGAGGCGGAAGATGTAGCGGTCGATGGCGGTGATCAGGGTCAAGGAACGAAGGCCATGGCTGGTGGCAGGTGGGCTGCCGACTGGGTCGCCCGGCCTATAGAGGCGGAATCGCCGCCGGTCATGCCCGAATGGCAGCGCGGCGCGCTATGCCCGCCGCGCCCTCAGGCCTTTTCCAACGTGCATTGTAGCGGGTGCTGGTTCTCGCGGGCGAAATCCATCACCTGCGTCACCTTGGTTTCCGCCACTTCGTAGGGGTAGATGCCGCACACCCCGACGCCGCGCTGGTGGACATGCAGCATCACGCGGGTCGCCTGTTCCAGATCCATGCGGAAGAACCGTTTCAGCACGATCACCACGAATTCCATCGGCGTGTAATCGTCGTTCAGCATCAGCACCTTGTACTGGCTGGGCTTCTTGGGCTTGGTGCGGGTGCGGGTGGCAAGGCCGACCTGCCCGTCGCCGCCGGTATCGCCGATGCGATTGTCGTCGCCGGCGGCGACGGCGCGAGGGAGACGAGGCAGGATCAGGTCAACGCCCATAGGCCTGAGAATATCGTATCGCCCATGCCAGCCGCAAGATGCGAAAATGGATTCAATGGTCTCTGCCGTTCGGCCGGGGCGCGAACCGCACATCTGTCAGGCCATGCAACCAAACAGCCCGGGCAACCAAACGGGCCGGAACGGCGCAAAGCCTCCGGCCCGTCGGCTCGCCAGGGGGAGAGGATCCCCGGCGCCGCGGTGCGACGATGCCGTCAGGGCATCTTGGTCATCTTCTCGGCGGCGGCGCTCATCCGGCTGGACAGCGGCGCAAAGGCCTCGTTCACCAGCTTCATCATCGCCTCGGTGTTCTTGGAGCTGGCCGCGACCAGCGAATCGAAGTTGCGGCGCATGATCTTGCCCTGCAGCTGGAACAGCTCGGTCGGGCTCTTGATCGCGGCCAGCTCCTTCATGTCGGCGGTGATCTGCTCGTAAGCGGCCTTGGCCTCCTCGGCATAGGTGCGGCCGATGTCCTGCATGCCGGCGGCGATGATCTTGGTGCTTTCCACCAGGGCTTCGACATTGCCTTTGGCGAGCTCGGTCACCTCGGTCATCGCTTCGGTGCCTTTTTCGTAGGCCGCCTTGGCGCGGGTCTGCGCTTCCGCGACCGCCTGCTTGATGGTGTCGGAAACCTGGTGCATCTCTTCGGTGCTGGGTGTGCTGGCCATGATCTTGTCCTTCAATTGGGCGATGGTGAGTTTGGTCAGGGATTCGGCTTGCGGCGTGATCGGAGTGGTGGCTGACTCGTCCGCTTCGGGCGAAAGGCCATCCTCCGCGCGGTCCGGCTGATCCGCCGCTGGCTCGTCATCCGGTGCATTGTCGGCCGATTCGGCCTCGGCACCGGCCGCGTTCCCGTCGATTCGCGGCAGGTACGACCCGGACGATCCCGGAACGCCGTTGGCGGGACCGGCGGGCGCGGGGGTGGCCGGCCCGGCGGGGAGCGGCGCGCGGGCCGAATCATCGGACGTGCCGGCTTGAGTCTCCGACGGTTCCGGAACCCTGTCCATGTTCACCTCCTGCAGCGATGGCCAGCGGCGATGGCGCGAGCGCGACAGCTGGCTGTGCTGCACCGCACAATGCGATTATTTGATCCTCCTGTCAACAACTTTGTGCGCTGCACAATAACCGAAGTGCGGCGACACGTTAGCGCATCGCGACGTATCGCCCCGGCGCCGGCTCGATCACCGTGTCGCCCTCGCCGCCGGGGATGCGGCGCCCCTCGACCGGCACCCGGCGGCCGTCTCGCGCCACGATCCACGCCGCCCAGTCGCCCCACCAGCTGCCGGGCGTCTCGGTCGCGGCGGCGAGGAAGGCCTCGAGGTCGCCGCCCGCGGTCGGGCCGGTCCAGTACTGGTATTTGCCCGCGTGGGGCGGATTGATCACGCCGGCGATATGCCCGCTGCCGGCCAGCACGAAGCGCGCCGGGCAGGTGACGTGGTCGAGAAACCGGATCACGCTTTCGGCCGGCGCGATGTGATCCTCGCGCCCGGCCTGGATGTAGAGCGGGGTCTCGATCCGGCGCAGATCGATGGGGGTGCCGTCGGCGACCAGCGAATCGGGCACCACCAGCCGGTTGTCGCGATACAGGTCGCGCAGATAATCCTGATGCCAGCGCGCCGGCAGATTGGTGACGTCGCTGTTCCAGTGCAGCAGGTCGAAGGCCGGGTAATCCTCTCCCAGCAGGTAGTGGTTGACGACGTAGTTCCAGATCAGGTCCGGCCCGCGCAGCAGGTTGAACGCCGCCGCCAGATAGCGCCCGTCGAGA
>JACIYY010000269.1 GCA_014359685.1 Porphyrobacter sp.
GGTCCGGCCCGCGCAGCAGGTTGAACGCCGCCGCCAGATAGCGCCCGTCGAGATAGCCGCCGCGGCTGGCCTGCCGCACCAGCTCCAGCTGCATGTCGTCGATATAGTGTCGCAGGTCGCCCGCGCGTTCGAAATCCACCTGCGCGGTCAGGAAGGTGGCGCTCGCCACCTGCGCGGCCTCGCCCCGGCGCGCCAGGATCGCCAGCGTGGCGGCCAGGGTGGTGCCGGCGACGCAATAGCCGATCGTGTGGACCGAGGGCACGCCCAGCCGCTCGCGCACCAGCGCCACCGCCTCCATCTCGGCGCGGATGTAATCGTCCCATTCAAGATCGGCCATGCTCTCGTCGGCGGAGCGCCAGCTGACCATGAACACGGTGATTCCCTGCTCCACCGCCCAGCGCACGAAGCTCTTGGCCGGATTGAGGTCGAGGATGTAGAACCGGTTTATCCACGGCGGGAAGATCACCAGCGGTGTTGCCAGCACCTCCTCGGTGCTCGGCTAGTACTGGATCAGCTGGTAGAGATCGGTCTCGTGGATCACGAAGCCGGGGCTGCACGCAATGGTCTCGCCCAGCCGGAATGCGGTGCCATCGGTGTGGGTCAGCTGCCCGCGCTTCAGGTCGGCCGCCAGCCGCTCCATCCCCTTGGCCAGGTTCTGCCCGTTGGTCTCCAGCGTGCGTTCCAGCACCACCGGATTGGTGAGCGGAAAGTTTGCCGGGCTCATCGCGTCGAGCACAGTGCGGGTCGCAAAGCGCAGTTGCTCGCGCTCCCGCTCGGCGAGACCGTCGATCTCGTCGATCGCCTCGGCGATACGCTCGGCCAGCAGCAGATAGGTCTGGTGGATCAGCGCGAAGACCGGTTGCTCGCGCCATTCGGGCGCGGCGAAACGACGGTCGGCACGCGGCAGTTCGGGAAGCGCGGGCACATCACCGGCGCGCGCTGCACCGCCTTCGCCGGCACCGGAAAACCGGTCGAGGATGTCCTGCCACAGCGCCAGGCCCTCCTCCATGATGCGCTGCTGGCGGCCGGGGTCGAGCAACGGCATCCGGCTGCACCAGGACTGCACCGTGTTCAGCCACTGCGCCGGGTCGGCAAACAGCGGCATCGGCGGATCGGGGAGCGCCTGCTGGCGATGGAATTCCTGCCACATCTGCTGGAGCGCGGCTGCCGCCTCGTCCCACGGCCCTGCCGGCAGATCGCCCGCGCCGTCCGCAGGCGGGGCCGCTTTCATCTGCTCGGTCAGCCCGTCGATCCATGTCCGGGCCGCGTCCGCCTGAATGCGGAGCAGTTCGGTGAAGACCTCGCCGGCAGCGCTCTCCGAGTCGTCTCTTGCGCTCATCCCACGATCATAGAATGCCTTGCGGTGGGGGGAAGCGAAAGCGAGCGCCGAAAAGCGGACGGCGACGAACGCTGCCATGCAGCGCCGCGTTGCGCCCGGCGGGCAGTTCCGCCACAACCGCCGCAGCGCCGAACCCCCGGCGCCGCAAGGCAATTCAGAGACAGGTCATGGACACCGAATTCTACCGCATCAAGCGCCTGCCGCCCTATGTCATCGCCGAAGTCAACGCGATGCGGGCTGCGGCACGCGCCAGCGGGCGGGACATCATCGACCTTGGCATGGGCAACCCCGATCTGCCCCCGCCGGCCCATGTGATCGACAAATTGTGCGAGGTCGCGCGCGACCCCAGCTCGCACGGCTATTCGCAGTCGAAGGGGATTCCGGGGCTGCGCCGGGCGCAGGCGAATTACTACCAGCGCCGCTTCGGCGTCGATCTGGACCCCGAAAACGAGGTGGTGGTCACGCTCGGCTCCAAGGAAGGGCTCGCCAGCCTCGCCACCGCGATCACCGCGCCCGGCGACACCATCCTCGCGCCCAACCCGTCCTACCCGATCCACACCTTCGGCTTCATCATCGCCGGTGCCTCGATCCGATCGGTGCCGACCACGCCGGACGAGCATTACTGGCACGAACTGGAGCAGGCGATGGCCTTCACCGTGCCGCGCCCGACGATCCTGGTGGTCAACTATCCCTCCAACCCCACGGCGGAGGTGGTTGATCTGGCCTTCTACGAACGGCTGGTCGACTGGGCGCGGTTCCACAAGGTGTGGGTGCTGTCGGACCTCGCGTATTCGGAGCTCTATTACAACGGCGTCCCCACCCCTTCGATCCTCCAGGTCAAGGGAGCGATGGAGGTGGCGGTGGAGTTCACCAGTCTGTCCAAGACCTTCTCCATGGCCGGCTGGCGGATCGGATTTGCGGTCGGCAACCGGACGCTGATTTCGGCGCTGACGCGGGTGAAGTCCTATATCGATTACGGCGCCTTCACCCCCTTGCAGGCGGCCGCCTGCGCCGCGCTGAACGGGCCGCAGGACATTGTCGAGCGCAACCGCGATCTCTACCACAAGCGGCGCGACGTGCTGGTCGAATCGTTCGGGCGCGCCGGCTGGGATATTCCGGCCCCGCCGGCCTCGATGTTCGCCTGGGCGCCGCTGCCGCCCGCTTTGCGTGCGATGGGGAGCCTGGAATTCTCCAAGCAATTGCTGACCGAGGCCGGGGTCGCGGTGGCACCGGGGGTCGGCTATGGCGAGGACGGCGAAGGCTTCGTCCGCATCGCGCTGGTCGAAAACGAGCAACGGCTGCGCCAGGCCGCCCGCAATATCAGGCGCTACCTGCAGGGCATGGGCGTCAACAGCTCCGCCGCCTGAACGCGGGCGCACTTCGGCGGCGACAGCGGCGCCGGCCGCATCGCCGCGCTGCGTCCTGCGCCGGCATCACCTCGCTCGCGCCTGGCCCTTGCGCCGAGTCGGGGAAGCTGGTGCGCTCCGCGTCCGTCGAATCGACAAAGGGCGCGCGGTTGACAACCTTCGGCTGGCTTGCAGGCGGGGATGTGCCACCGCCGCACTGGGATCTGCGCCGGCTCGGCTGGGCACTCTGCGCGCGACCGGCCCGGCTGGCCGGGCACTGCGCCCACCCTCTGCTGCTGGACGTCCGGGCCTGCGCGCCGGAGGAGGCTCGGATCGAGGCGATCGTTCCCGCCGCGCTGCGGCGCCGCACGCTGGTGCTCAACGTCGAGGAAAGCACCGCGCGCGCCGGCTGGCTGGCCTGCGGCTTCGCCGACGTCCTGCATCCTCAGGCCGGGCTTGACGAGCTTGCGGCCCGCGCCGCGCGGGTGGCGGCGGCGCGGGCGCTGCTGCCGCGCCGCCGGCGGGTCGGGCCGCTCACGCTCGACCTGTTCCACCGCGACGCCCGCCACGGAACCCGCTGGCTGAGCCTGTATCCGCGCGAATTCGGCGTGCTGTGGCGCC
>JACIYY010000027.1 GCA_014359685.1 Porphyrobacter sp.
TGGTGGCTGGAGACCTTCCATGTCGACGGGCTGCGGGTCGATGCCGTCGCGTCCATGCTCTACCGCGACTACAGCCGCCAGCCCGGCGAATGGATCCCCAACGTGCATGGCGGGCGCGAGAATCTGGAATCGGTCGCCTTCCTGAAAACGGTCAACCGCATCGTTCATGAGCGCTGCCCCGGCGCCATGACCATCGCCGAGGAATCGACCGCCTGGCCCGGCGTATCCGCCCCGGTCGCATCGGGCGGGCTGGGCTTCGACTACAAGTGGAACATGGGCTGGATGCACGACACGCTTCACTACATGGAGCACGACCCGATCCACCGCCGCTGGCACCATGGCGAGATGACCTTCCCGATGGTCTATGCCTATTCGGAGAAATATGTCCTGCCGATCAGCCATGACGAGGTGGTCCACGGCAAGCGCTCCTTGTGGAACAAGATGCCCGGCGACGAATGGCAGAAGACCGCCAATCTGCGCGCCTATCTGGCCTTCATGTGGACTCACCCTGGCAAGAAGCTGCTGTTCATGGGCTGCGAGCTGGCGATGCCGGCCGAATGGAACCACGATGAGCAATTGCCCTGGCACCTGCTGGACGATCCCGCCAAGGCCGGGGTGCAGATGCTGGTGCGCGACCTCAACCGCCTCTATGCCCGCGAACCCGCGCTCCATGCTCTCGATACCGATCCCGGCGGGTTCCAGTGGCTGGTGGCCGACGATGCCGTCAACAGCGTGTTTGCCTTCCTGCGCAGGGACCGGGGCGGGGCGCCGGTGGCGGTGCTCGCCAATCTGACACCGCAGCCGCTGCACGATTACCGTGTCGGGCTGCCGCAGGACGGCGCGTGGCACGAAATCCTCAACAGCGATGCCGGCGTCTATGGCGGCAGCAATGTCGGGAACAGCGGCGCGGTGGCGGCGTATGGCGAGCGGAGCCATGGCCAGCCCTTCTCCGCCACATTGACCCTGCCCCCGCTGGGCGTGATCCTGCTGCAACCCCAAGGAGCCGCTGTTTGAGCGACTTTCCCGACCGGCTCGAACCCGGCATGCCGTATCCGCTGGGCGCCACCTTCGACGGGCTGGGCGTCAATTTCGCGGTGTTTTCCGCCAATGCCGACAGAATCGAGCTGTGCCTGTTCGATCCGCAGGGGGGCCGCCAGGTTGCCTGCCTCGAACTGCCCGAATGGACCGACGAGGTGTGGCACGGCTATCTGCCCTATGCCCGCCCGGGGCTGCTCTACGGCTTCCGCGCGCACGGCCCGTGGGAGCCGGAACAGGGCCATCGCTTCAATCCCAACAAGTTGCTCCTCGACCCTTATGCCAAGATGCTGTCGGGGGAGATCCGCTGGAGCGACGCGCTGCACGCCTACCGCCTGCGCTCCCCGCGCAAGGATCTGAGCTTCGACCGCCGCGACAGCGCGCCCGCCATGCCCAAGTCGGTGGTGATGGCCGAGGGCTTCGACTGGACCGGCGACCAGCGGCCGGCCGTGCCATGGTCCGACACGGTGATCTACGAAGCCCATGTCAAGGGGCTGACCAAGCTGCTGGAGGATGTGCCCCGGCGCGAACGCGGCACCTACGCGGCGCTGGCGCACCCCAAGGTCATCGCCCACCTGCAGCGGATCGGCGTCACCACGCTGGAGCTGCTGCCGATCCACGCCTTCACGCAGGATCGCCACCTGGTCGAGAAGAACCTGGCCAATTACTGGGGCTACAACACGCTCGCCTTCTTCGCGCCCGAGCGCCGCTACATGGCCGGCCGCAGCGGCGACGAGCTGCGGATCGCGATCCGCCGGCTGCATGCCGCCGGGATCGAGGTGATCCTGGACGTGGTTTACAACCACACCGCCGAAGGCAGCGAGCTCGGCCCGACGCTGAACCTGCGCGGCCTCGACAACGCGACCTATTACCGGCTGGTGGAGGGGCAGCCGCGTTACAACGTCAATGATACCGGCACCGGCAATACGCTCGACCTGTCCCACCCGCGGGTGTTGCAGATGGTCGCGGATTCGCTGCGCCACTGGGCGCAGAGCTACCATGTCGATGGCTTCCGCTTCGATCTGGGCGTGACGCTGGGGCGCGACGGCAACAATGGCTTCGATCCCAGGAGCGGGTTCTTCGACGTGCTGCGGCAGGATCCGGTGCTGGGCCAGCTGAAGCTGATCTCCGAACCGTGGGACATCGGCCCCGGCGGCTATCAGCTGGGCAACCATCCGCCGGGCTTCGCCGAATGGAACGACAAGTTCCGCGATGCCACCCGCCGGTACTGGAAGGGCGACCCCGGAATGCGGCCCGAATTCGCCAGCCGGCTGGCCGGATCGGCCGACCTGTTCGATCGCCGCGCGCGCCGGCCCTGGGCCGGGATCAACTTCGTCACCGCGC
This sequence comes from Porphyrobacter sp., assembly GCA_014359685.1. GTDB lineage: Bacteria > Pseudomonadota > Alphaproteobacteria > Sphingomonadales > Sphingomonadaceae > Croceibacterium. The sequence goes on from JACIYY010000027.1 coordinate 2,380, forward strand.
ACGACGGCTTCACGCTGGCCGATCTCGTCAGCTACAACACCAAGCATAACGAGGCCAATGGCGAGGACAATCGCGACGGCCATTCGCACAACCATTCGTACAATTGGGGCGTGGAGGGGCCGACGGAGAATCCCGCCATCATCCATCGGCGCGAACGGGTGATGCGCTCGATGCTGGTGACGCTGTTCGCCGCGATGGGCACGCCGATGCTGCTGGGCGGTGACGAGTTCGGG
>JACIYY010000270.1 GCA_014359685.1 Porphyrobacter sp.
CGTTTCGCTACGGCGCCGCCCTCCGACCCGTTCACGGGCGCGGAGCCGGGCCCGATGGCGGAGTGGTTACGCACCGGACTGCAAATCCGTTTACGCCGGTTCGATTCCGGCTCGGGCCTCCATCCGTTCCGTCGTGAGCGGGGCGATGGACGAGGACAAGTGAGTAGGGGTTCCTCCCGGGAACGGGCCGCTTTAGCTCAGTTGGTAGAGCATCGCATTCGTAATGCGGGGGTCACAGGTTCGAGTCCTGTAAGCGGCACCATTTCCGGTCAAAAACAGCGACCTTCCTGGCACCGCCGCTCACGCGTCGCGAGCGGCCGGCCGATAGGCTTTTTTAGCGGCCGATCGCGCGGAAGTTCAGGATCAAGAAAACGGTCGACCAGACGGCGGCGTTCGCCGCCAATCTGGATAAGCAACCGTCTGGTTCGCCATGCTCGACGGGGCCTGCTGCGCAGTCCATCGCTTCGACGGCGTCCATGCACAACAGAGCATTTCCCGTGAGGATAGAGTCGCCGGGGGATTCACAGAACGGCTTGGATGCGATTCAGGATCGCTGCTGGGCCGGTGGCCAGCAGCGATGCCGACCGCCTATTCGCAAGACCTGGGGGAGCGGATCGTGCGGACAGTTGATGGGTGCGTCGCGCCGGCCCATGGCAGCCACGTTCGAGGTGAGCGTCAGCTTCGTGATCCGGCTGGTGCAGCGTTGGCGCACGATCGGCAGCGCCAGGGTGCGCGGCACGGGCGGGCGGCCACGGCACCGGCTGGAGGTGCATGGCGAACCGGTCGACGGACTGCTCGTGGTGCGGCGCGACACGACGCTGGAGGAATTGCTGCCGTCGGCCAAGGCCCGTGCCTTGGCGAACTTCAGCGTCCAGCGCGCATCGGTGTCCTTCTGCGCGGCCTTGGCCGGGTTCTCTGGCCAGATCTCGGCTGCGCTCCTGCCCGCCTCGATCGCCTCCTTCTCGGCCGCAATGGTGCGCTGCCTGGGCGCCGCTACCAGCGTGGCATCGACGATCTGTCCGCCCATCGGCAGACAACCGCGCGCAGCCGCGCGCGAGGCCGACCATCTCTTCCAAGT
>JACIYY010000271.1 GCA_014359685.1 Porphyrobacter sp.
TCGACGAACCCTTCGCCGGGATCGACCCGCTGTCGATCAGCGACATCCGCGATCTGGTCATCGACCTCAGGAATCGCGGCATCGGCGTGCTGATCACCGATCACAATGTGCGCGAGACGCTCGATATCGTCGATCGCGCCTGCATCATCTATGGTGGCCAGGTGCTGTTCGCCGGCAGCCCTGAGGATCTGGTCGCGGACGAGAACGTGCGCCGCCTCTATCTCGGGGAAAGCTTCACGCTGTGACCGCCTCCCCCACCACATAGCCATGTCGCTGGCCCCCCGCCTCGAGGTCCGGCAGAGCCAATCGCTGGTGATGAGCCCGCAGCTCCAGCAGGCGATCAAGCTGCTGGCGCTGTCCAACCTGGAGATCGAAGCCTTCGTCGGCACCGCGCTGGCCGACAACCCGCTGCTCGATGCCAGCGCTCCCGATCCCGACCACGACGACCTGCCGCCGGCGCCGGAGCCTGCCGCTGCCATCCCCGACGACCACCCCGCTGCCGATAGCCCCGATTGGTCGGCGGCAGGCGCCGAGGGGCGCGATTGGGCGGCGCCGCTCGCCGCCACCCCCTCGGCCGACGCCGCAGGCCCCTCGCTCGACGATCGGGGCGCCGCCGAACCGACCCTGGCGCAGCATCTGGAGGCGCAGATCGGCGCGGCCGCCCGCGACCCCGCGCAGCTGTTCGTGGCGCGCCACCTGATCGGCCTGCTCGACGAGGCCGGCTATCTCACCGTGCCGCTGGAGGAGGTCGCCCGCGATCTCGACATCGCGCCGGCCGAGGCCGAGGCCGCGCTGGCGGCGGTCCAGTCGCTCGACCCGACCGGCGTGGGCGCGCGCAGCCTCAGCGAATGCCTGGCGCTGCAGGCGCGCGAGGCGGACCGCTATGACCCCTGCATGGCGCTGCTGCTGGACCGTCTCGATCTCGTCGCCAAGGGCGCCTTCGCCCGGTTGCGGCGGCTGTGCCAGGTGGACGAGGAGGATTTCGCCGAGATGCTGCGCGAATTGCGCGGCTACGACCCCAAGCCGGGCCTGCGCTACGGCGGGGCGGAGCGCGCACCGATCGTTCCTGACATCCTCGTCCATCCGCGCCCCGGCGGCTGGGACATCGCGCTCAACCCCGCCACATTGCCCCGGCTGGTGGTCAACCGCGCCTATTACCTCGAACTGCGCGATTGCGGCGATCCGGCCACGCGCGGCTGGCTGAACGAGCGGCTGGCCGACGCCAACTGGCTGGTCAAGGCGCTCGACCAGCGGCAGAAGACGATCCTCAAGGTCGCAGCGGAAATCGTCGCCCAGCAGGAGGGGTTCTTCCGCCACGGCGTCTCGCGCCTGCGCCCGCTGACCCTGCGCGCCATCGCCGAGCGAATCGGCATGCATGAAAGCACGGTCAGCCGGGTCACCTCCAACAAGTATCTGCAATGCGACCGCGGCCTGTTCGAACTCAAATATTTCTTCACCAGCGGCATCGCCTCCAGCGATGGCGAGGGGACCGCTTCGGCCGCGTCGGTGAAGGCGCAGATCCGCGCGCTGGTGGATGCGGAGCGGCCCGATGCGGTGCTGTCCGACGATGCGCTGGTCGATCTGCTGCGCGAGCGCGGCTTCGAGCTCGCTCGTCGCACGGTGGCCAAGTACCGCGAGGCGATCGGCATCGGCTCGTCGGTCCAGCGCCGCCGCCACAAGCGCCTCGCCGGCGCCGGCTGATGGGCTGAGAGGGCGGGCAACAGATAATTAACCTTTTTCATTGAGTCGTTGCGTGGTTAATTAAAGGCGCTCGCAGGGCGGGCATCCGCCGGAGACCGACCATGCGTGTTTTGCTGATCGAAGACGAGCCGACCACCGCCCAGGCGATCGAGCTGATGCTGGGGGCCGAAGGGTTCAACGTCTATTCCACCGACCTAGGGGAAGAGGGGCTCGATCTGGGCAGGGTCTATGATTACGACATCATCCTGCTCGACCTGAACCTGCCCGACATGCACGGCTACGACGTGCTCAAGAAGCTGCGGGTCGCCAAGGTGCAGACCCCGGTGCTGATCCTGTCGGGCATCGCCGAACTCGATTCGAAGATCCGCAGCTTCGGCTTCGGCGCCGACGATTACGTGACCAAGCCCTTCCACCGCGACGAACTGGTGGCCCGGATCCACGCCGTGGTGCGCCGCTCCAAGGGCCACAGCCAGTCGGTGATCCGCACCGGCAAGCTGGCGGTCAACCTCGATGGCAAGACGGTCGAGGTCGATGGCACCCGCGTCCACCTGACGGGCAAGGAATATGCGATGCTGGAACTGCTGTCGCTGCGCAAGGGGACCACGCTGACCAAGGAAATGTTCCTCAACCATCTGTATGGCGGCATGGACGAACCCGAACTCAAGATCATCGACGTGTTCATCTGCAAGCTGCGCAAGAAGCTGTCGGGCGCCTGCGGGGGCGAGAACTACATCGAGACCGTCTGGGGCCGCGGCTACGTGCTGCGCGACCCGGCGGCGGAATCCGTCGCCGCCTGAGGCGGCCCTCCAACACCGTGCGAGACCGGCGGCCACCCGGGCGGTTGAAGAATCGAAACCCGCAAGATCGTCGAAGTCCAGGCGCGCCAGAACCGACACGTCGCACCGCCCGAACAGGCTCAACCCGCGGAGGGCAGATCGCGCTGCGCACGGCGCCAGCGCTGAAAGGTCTTTTCCGAAATGCCGATGGCGCGGCAGCTGTCGCATACACCGCCCCCGGCGGCGATGAGCGCGGCAACCTCCCGACAGCGCCGGTCCTTGTCGGGAACCATGGTCACAGGGCGCGTGCGCTCTGCCACAGCATATAGGCGGCAACGACGAAGATCAGCATTGCGAACACCGTGGTCAGCTGACCGCTGCCCGACAGGCGCTTGGCCGCCAGCGTCCCGCCAAGCCCGCCCACGATTCCCCCGCCGATGAACACGGCCGCCAACGCCCAGTCGACCAGACCCGAAACAGCGTAATTGAGCGCCGTCGTCAGCCCGAACGCGGTCACCGCGACGAGGCTGGTCCCGACCGCGTTGATGATCGGCATGCTGGTTGCGGCGACCAGCCCGGGGACGATCAGGAACCCGCCGCCGATCCCGAAGAAGCCCGAGAAAATGCCGGTGCCAAGGCCATAGCCCAACACCTTGGGCGCGTTCTCACGATCGCACTGCGCGCCCGCCACCCCAACCGCCTTGCGCCCGCGCAGCATCACGATCCCGACGACGATCATCACGATCGCGAACAGGAACAGCAGCCGCTGCCCGTCGAACACCTTGCCGGCAGTCGAACCGGCGAGAGCACCCAGCACGCCCGCCGCCGCATACATGCCGCCGCACCGCCACTTGACGGTCCCGGCGCGGGCATGGCTGATCAGGCCGGTGGCCGCGTTCGCCGCCACCGCGAGCGCCGAAGTGCCGATCGCGACGTGAGGACTGGTGACGCCGACCAGATAGACCATCAGCGGCACCGCGAGGATCGAACCGCCTCCGCCGA
>JACIYY010000272.1 GCA_014359685.1 Porphyrobacter sp.
AACCCGGTCTCCTCGCTGGAGGGGATCGGCGCCTTTGTCGGGCGGATCTTTCCGACCAGCCATTTCGTGACGATCTGCCGGGGCGTGTTCTCCAAGGCGCTCGGCTTCGGCGATCTGGTCCAGCCGCTGCTGGCGCTGGCCCTCGTGGTTCCGGTGCTGCTGGGGCTGGCGGTCGTGCTGCTCAGGAAACAGGAGGGCTGAGATGCCGCACGCTGCCAACATCCTGCGGCTGGGCATCAAGGAGCTGCGCAGTCTGGTGCGCGACCGGATGATGCTGGTGCTGATCGTGTATGCCTTTACGCTCGGCATTTACACCGCCGCCTCGGCCATGCCCGAGACGCTGAACAAGGCCCCAATCGCCATCGTCGACGAGGACCAGTCGCCGCTGTCGAACCGGATCACCGGCGCGTTCTATCCGCCGCACTTCACACCGCCGGCGCTGATCGGGCTGGACGAGGTCGATCCGGCGCTGGATGCCGGCCGCTTCACCTTCGCGCTCGACCTGCCGCCGGGCCTGCAGCGCGACCTGCTCGCCGGCCGCCAGCCGACCGTGCAGCTCAACATCGACGCCACCCGCATGAGCCAGGCCTTCACCGGCGGCGGCTACATCCAGCAGATCGTCCAGGGCGAGGTCGCCGAGTTCATGCACGGCACGCGGGCCACCGCCGCGCCACCCGCCGATCTCGCGCTGCGCGCCCGCTTCAACCCGACGCTGGCGCAGAGCTGGTTCGGTTCGGTGATGGAGATCATCAACAACGTCACCATGCTGTCGATCGTGCTGACCGGCGCGGCGCTGATCCGCGAGCGCGAGCACGGCACGATCGAGCATCTGCTGGTGATGCCGGTCACTCCGTTCGAGATCATGGCCAGCAAGGTCTGGGCGATGGGGCTGGTCGTCCTGATCGCCTGCGCCTTTGCGCTGGCGGTGGTGGTCGAGGGAATCCTCGCGGTGCCGATCGAAGGATCGATCCCGCTGTTCCTCGCCGGCGCAGCGCTCCATCTGTTCGCAACCACCTCGATCGGCATCTTCATGGGCACGATCGCGCGCTCCATGCCGCAATTCGGGCTGCTGCTGATGCTGGTGCTGCTGCCGCTCCAGCTGCTGTCAGGCGGCGCGACCCCGCGCGAGAGCATGCCGGAGTTCGTCCAGATGGTGATGCTCGTCGCCCCCACCACCCATTTCGTGCAGATGGCGCAGGCGATCCTCTATCGCGGCGCCGGGCTCGACGTGGTGTGGCCGCAATTTCTCGCCATCGCTGCCATCGGGGCGATCTTTTTCGTCGTCGCGCTGGCCCGGTTCAGGAGGACGATCGGGGCGATGGCTTGATCCGTCGTCGCAAGGCCAAACCCGTTTCACAGCACCGGGGCGGGGGCTGCCGGCCCCACCAGAACCGGACCGCCCGCTATCATCGCCAAGCGCCTCTCGCGCCGCGCCGGCGGGCGGCGTAAGGCGCTGCTCATGGCCGACCTTTTCGCCGACGACCCGCCGCCTCCGCCGTCCCGGCCCGACCCGCCGCGCGCCGATGCGCCGCTGGCGGAGCGGCTGCGCCCGCGCACGCTGGACGAGGTGATCGGGCAGGAGCACCTGACCGGGCCGGACGGCGCGATCGGGCGGATGGTCGCCGCCGGCCGGCTCGCCAGCATGATCCTGTGGGGTCCGCCCGGCACCGGCAAGACCAGCATCGCCCGCCTGCTCGCCGATGCGGTGGGGATGCGCTTCGTGGCGATCAGCGCGGTGTTCTCGGGCGTGGCGGAGCTTCGCAAGGTGTTCGCCGAGGCCGAACGGCTGCGCACGGTGAGCGCGGGCGAGGGTGGCCGCACGCTGCTGTTCGTGGACGAGATCCACCGCTTCAACCGCGCGCAGCAGGACGGCTTCCTGCCCTATGTGGAACGCGGCACGGTGACGCTGGTCGGGGCGACGACCGAGAATCCCAGCTTCGAGCTCAACGCCGCCCTGCTCAGCCGCGCACAGGTCTTGATCCTCCACCGCCTCGGCCCGCCGGCGCTGGCCGCGCTGCTGCACCGGGCGGAGGTGCTGGAGGGACCGCTGCCGCTGACCGCCGAGGCGCGCGACGCGCTCATCGCCAGCGCCGATGGCGACGGGCGCTTCCTGCTCAACCAGGCGGAGACGCTCTATGCCGCGCGGCCCGACCGCCCGCTCGACCCGGCGGGGCTGGGCGCGTTCCTGCAGCGGCGGGTGGCGGTCTATGACAAGGACCGCGACGGGCACTACAACCTCATCAGCGCGCTGCACAAGGCGATGCGCGGATCGGACCCGCAGGCGGCGCTCTATTACCTCGCGCGGATGCTGGTGGCGGGCGAGGAGCCGCTCTACGTTCTGCGCCGCATCACCCGCTTCGCCAGCGAGGATATTGGCCTTGCCGATCCGCAGGCGCTGCTCCAGTGCCTCGCCGCCAAGGACGCCTATGCCTTTCTCGGCTCCCCCGAAGGCGAGCTGGCGATCGTGCAGGCGTGCCTCTATTGCTCCACCGCCCCCAAGTCGAACGCCGCCTATCTGGCGCAGAAGGCGGCCTGGGCCAGCGCGCGCGAGACCGGCAGCCTCAGCCCGCCGGTCAGCATCCTCAACGCCCCCACCGCGCTGATGAAAGAGATCGGCCACGGCAAGGACTATGCCTACGATCACGATGCCGAGGGCGCCTTTTCCGGCGCCGATTACTGGCCCGACGGCATGGCGCCGCAGACCTATTACGTTCCGCAGGAACGTGGCTTCGAACGGCAGGTGAAGGAGCGGATCGACTGGTGGAACAAACGCCGGCAGGCGCTGCGCGGCGAATGAGCGGGCGGTGACCCGCTTCGCCGGCTTTGCGGCGATCGACTGGTCGGGCGCCGCGGGGGAGCGGCTCGCCGGGCTGGCAGTGGCGTGGTGCGATGCGGCCGGCGGACCGCCGCGCTTGGTCTATCCCGAGCGGCGCTGGTCGCGCGCCGAGGTGCTGCGCTGGCTGGCCCAGGAGATGCCGGCGGGCACGCTGGTCGGCCTCGACATCGGCCTCGCACTGCCCTTCGCCGATGCCGGCGGCTACTTTCCCGGCTGGGCCGACAGCCCGGCCGACGCCCGCGCGCTGTGGCGGCTGGTCGATACGCTGTGCGCCGGGGAGTCGCATCTGGGCGCCGGGCGCTTTGTCGATCATCCGGTCGCCAGCCGCTGGTTCCGCCGCCATGGCGGGCGCGAGGGGGCCGCTTTCCATCTCGCCGGCGCCGCCACCCGCCAGGGCCGGCTGCGCGTCACCGAACGGGCCCAGGCCGAGCGGCTGGGCTGCAAGCCGACCTCGATGTTCAACCTTGTCGGGGCGGCGCAGGTCGGCAGGGCCAGTCTGACCGCGATGCGCGTGCTGCACCGCTTGGAAGGCCGGGTGCCGGTGTGGCCGGTCGATCCCCTGCCCGGCCACGGCAGCGCAATCGTGGAGATCTACACCGCCATCGCCGCGATCGCCGCCGGCCGACCACCCGCGCGCGCCAAGATCCGCAGCCTCGCAGGACTCGACGAAGCGCTCGAGGCGATCGGCAGCCCGGGCATGGCGGAAGCAGGCCCGATCGACGACCACCGCGCCGACGCACTGCTGACCGCCGCCTGGCTGCGCGCCAATGCCTGCAGGTCCGAACTGTGGTCGCCTGCCGGCCTGACCCCGGCGCTGGCCCGCACCGAGGGATGGACCTTCGGCGTCCCCTGACGCTAAGGAGCGGGGGCCGGGCCGGCTTAGCTCAGTTGGTAGAGCACCTGATTTGTAATCAGGGGGTCAGGGGTTCGAAGCCTCTAGCCGGCACCGCATCTGCCCGCCGCGTCGCGCGCCGTCATAGACGGGTCACATCCCGGCGCCACGGCCGCTGCTGGATCACACGGGGCCGGCGGCGCGATGAACCGGGTCAGCATCTTCACCACCGACGAGAATGCGGCGCGCTTCGCTGAGTTCACCCATGGCGACACGCGCATCGTGTTTCACCTGCTGCCCGCGTCCGGCCCGGCGCGGCTGGTCGAGGGGCCGGCCTGGGTGTTCGTCGACTGGGTCATGGACGAATTGTCCGGGCTGGAGATGGTCCGCCGCCTGCGCGCCGATCCGCGAATGCGGGCCGCGCACGTTACCATGGTGCTGGAACGCGACGATAGCGGCGACCGCCGCCGCGCGCTCAGCGCCGGGGCCGACGATTACGCGGTCGGCCCGCTCGACCGGCAGGCCATGCTCGACCGGGTGCTGGCGCTCCATTCGGCGCAGCGGCAGCGCAGCCCCGCCGCGCCGGTCGTGGTCGGCGAGCTGGAGATCAACGTCGCGGGCGAGCAGGCGTGCTGGCGCGGCCGGCTGATCCGCCTGCGGCCCAACGAGTTCCGGGTGCTGCGCTTCATGGCCGAAAACCCCAACCGCGTGCTGTCGCGGCAGGAGCTGGTCGATGCGCTGGGCAAGGCCGGCCAGCCCGATTGCCTGCGCACCGTCGATGTGTGGATGAAACGGCTGCGCTTCGGGCTGCGCTCGGCCGAGGCCGGGCACCTGCTGCGAACCGTCCACGGCCGGGGCTACGTGCTCGACCTGCTGTAGGCGCCGGCGCGCTTGCCTCCGGCGCCTTGGATCAGATCAGCCCAGGATCAGAAGGTGACCGACAGCGACCCGGCGAAGGTGGTGCCGATGTCGTAGCTGTTGATCTCGATCCGGTCGGTGCCGTTGTCCTGGAACTCCTCGTGGTCCTCGCCGAAGATGTTGCGCGCCTCCAGCTTGAGCTCGACCTCCTTGCCGGCGACCTGGAAGCCCTGCCGCATGACCACGTCGAAGCGCATTCCCGGATCCTCGACGATGTCCGGCAAGTTGTTGAAGCCGCGGCTGACCACCCGCTCGCTGGCATAGGAGAACAGAGCGGTCAGCTGCTGCAACCGCTCGGTATCCTCGAGGCCGATCTGAAGGTTGAGCAGATGGTCGGACTGCCCGGTCATCGGCGCGCCATCGCGGAAATAGAGGCTGGCATCGGGGGCCGAGGATCCGAACACCGCCGTCTGGTCACCCTCGTTCACCTGGATCTCGGACTTGGTGTAGGTGTAATTGGCGATCAGCAGGATTTCCTTGGTGGTAAACCAGCCGCCAAGGTCCAGCAGGTCGTAGCGGTACTCGGCCTCGACCTCGCCGCCATAGAGCTCCGCCTTGGGAGCGTTGGCATAGCTGGTGACCACGCCGTTCTGGAAGGTGGCGAAGGCTTCGATCGGGCGGTCGATGTCCTTGTAGAATCCGGCGATCAGCGCGCGCGCGCCGCCGCCGGGATAATATTCCAGCCGCGCCTCGTAATTGGTCAGCTCGCTGTCGGTCAGCAGCGGGTTGCCCTGATAGGTGCGGGTGGTTTCCGGGTCCTGATACTGCTGGTAGATCAGCTCGCGGAACTGCGGGCGGGCCAGCGTCCGCGATGCGCTCAACCGCGCCTGCAGGCCGGTGCCGAAATCGTAGGTCAGCGTCGCGGCCGGGAGGAAGTAATCCTCGTCCAGGCGGGTGCCGGCGTTGATGTCGGTCACGTTGGTGAAGATCGTCAGATCCTGGGTCACCGACTGGACCGCATCCTCGTAACGGACGCCGATATCGAGCGACAGCCCCTCGGCCGGCTCGACCCGCAGCTGGCCGTAGGCGCCGTGAATCTCCAGATCCGCGTAGAACGCCGGTGCCGGGCTCAGCTCTTCCAGCTGCACCTGATAGGGGTTGCCCGTATTGGCCGGGTCCTCGCCGAAATCGATGATCGCATCGCTGAGCAGATGGGCCGGCTGGAACAGCCCGAACTCGATCGGCAAGTTGCTGGCGCCGATGCGGAACTCGCGCCGCACCGTGTAGCGCTCGGTCTTGGAATAGGCGTAGCCGGCCGACGCCGTCAGCCAGTCGAGCACCGGGTAGCTGAGATCGAGCCCGCCGAAATACAGGTCCTCGGTCAGGTCGGAGAACACCACCCGCGCATCGCTGCGCCCGCGCTCCAGCCGGTTCTGCCACAGGCCGAACAGCGGATCGCTCTCGTCGGGCGTGCTGAAATATTCCAGCGTGTATTCGAACGGCGCCTCGCGCTGGGTCTGCGCGTAGCCGCCGCGCAGGTCGACGCCGAGCTCGCCGAACTCCATCTCGCCGACGAACTGGGTGTCGAACAGCTGACGCTCGTTCCACGAGGTGTCCTGGTCGAGCTCGTTATTGCCGCTGCCGAAATTGGTGCCGAAGCCCAGCACCGCCTGCTTGACGGTGTCGCGGATGAACAGGTTGGTCCAGCGGAAGCGATGCTCGCCGATCTCCAGCCCGAAGCCGAGCAGGCCGTTGACGAGGATCCGGTTGTCGGTGGTGTAGTTGGTGAAGTCGTTCAGCAGCTCCAGATCCTCCTGGATCGAAAGCTGGCTGCGGATCACGCGGTTGCGCCACTTGTTGCTGATCGCGGCGGTCGCGATCACGCCCAGCCGGCCGTCGGAGAACACATCGGTGGCAGTGCCCGCGGTGACCGATCCCGAGAAGTTGACCGGCAGGTTCCCGATCTTCTGCACGGTCATGAAGCTGGGGACGGTGATCGCCTTGATGATCCCGCGCACTTCGGAGCGGTCGAGGATATCGTTCAGCTGCTGGCCGCTGTCGTAGAACGCCTGCAGCGCCGGCGGCGTGTCGCGCGCGCCATTGTCGAAGCCGGTCCAGTCGGTGCCGGAGCCGAAATAGGAATAGCCGGCCTGCCCGGTGGTCTCGGTGTCGCCTTCGATGCCGCCGCCGATGGTGATGAAGCTTTCCTCCGGCACCGCACGGGTCGTCAGGTTGATGACGCCGCCGCCGAACTCGCCGGGGTAATTGACCGAATAGCTCTTCTGCACCAGCGAGGAGGCGATCACGTTGGTCGGGAAGATGTCGAGCGGGACCACGCGGCTGAGCGGCTGCGGGCTCGGCAGCGGCAGGCCGTTGAGCAGAGCCAGCGAGTAGCGGTCGCCGAGGCCGCGCACATAGACGTAGCCGCCGCCCTGCACGGAGAGCCCGGTGACCCGGCCCAGCGCGCCGGCGATGTCGCCTTCGCCGGTGCGGGCGATCTGTTCGGCCGACAGCACCGACAGGACCTGCGTGGCGTTGCGGACAGGATCGCGGCTGACCCGGCCGGTGACGATGATCTCGCCGCCCGGCACCGAGATGTCGGTTTCCTCCGGGAAC
>JACIYY010000273.1 GCA_014359685.1 Porphyrobacter sp.
ATGTTTCCCCTCGAACACACCGGCGCCGTCCGATCCTGCGGGGCCGTCGCCTGCCGCAGGCCAGTTGCGCGGCCGGCCTGCCGACTCTAAGGACAGGGCATGATGCACTGCGGCAGGATCATCCATCGGCCAACCTTGCCAGCGCGAGGAATTGCCGCGACCAGCCTGTTGAGCAGATCATGAACCTGATCCGGCCCGTCAAGGCCGCGTCTCGCGCGCCGGAGCCGATCACACCGGCCCCGTGAGCAAGCACCGAAGAACCGTCATGCGACCTGTGAACAGCCGCGGCGCGCCCGGGCAGCCGGCAATCCAGCGCAGGGGCAGGATCGATCATCGCGCCGCGCCGGGCGCGGCCATCCAGGCTGTGGTCCTGCCGATCCTCCTCGCCGGCTGTTCTTTTGCGCCCGCCACTGTCCGACCCGCACCACCCGTTCCGCAAGAATTTGCCGGCCAGACGCCTGGCTCGCAGTCGATCGCGCGGGTCGGGTGGCAGGATTTCTTCCGTGAGCCGCAGCTCCGTGCGCTGATCGCCGAGGCGCTGGCCAACAATCGCGACATCCGGGTCGCCACGGCCAGGGTGGCGGAGGCGCGGGGCGCGTGGCGGATCGAGGGGTCGGCGCTCTATCCGCAGCTCAACGCAGTGGCCACCGGCACGCGCGGACGCTCGATCATCAACCTTCCGGGGCTGGGCACCCAGAGCTACGACATCAAGCAGGTCAGCGCGCAGCTCAGCGCCGGCTGGGAGGTGGATTTCTGGGGACGGCTGCGCAATCTTCGCGAGGCAGCGCGCGCGCAATATCTCGCGACCGAGGAGGCGCGGCGGGCGGTCGCCACCGATCTCGTCGCGCAGGTGGCGAACGGGTACCTTCTCGAACGCGAATATGAGGAGCGGGTCGCGCTGGCCAGGCAGACCATCGCCACGCGCGAAGACGCGCTGCGGATCATGCGCCGGCGATACGAGGTCGGCTCGGGATCCAAGCTCGAAATGACGCAGGCGCAGACGCTGCTCGCCCAGGCGATGACCGCGCTCCACGCGCTCGATCAGGACCGCGAGGTAAACCGCAATGCGCTGGCGCTGCTGGTCGGCCGTCCGGTCGAGATCGCGCCGGGACCGCTCGGACTGGCCGAGACCGCGCCCGACATCGCCCTGCCGGCCGGGCTTCCGTCGGAGCTGCTGGTCAACCGCCCGGACATCGTCGCCGCCGAATATGCGCTGCGCGCCGCCAACGCCAATATCGACGCCGCGCGGGCCGCGTTCTTCCCCAACATCAACCTGACCGGCGCGTTCGGAACCGCAAGCTCCGATCTCGACGGCCTGTTCGCGGACGGCAGCCGGGCGTGGAGCTTCACGCCCACGATCGCGCTGCCGATCTTCAATGCCGGACGGCTTGCCGGCAGTCTCGACGTCGCCGAAGCGCGGCGCGACCGGGCCGTCGCCGAGTATGAGCGAACCGTCCAGGCCGCTTTCCGGGACGTGTCCGACGCGCTTGTCCGGCGCCGCCAGCTCGGCCTCCAGATCGACACGGTGGGCGCGATGCTAGAGGCCCTGCGCGAACGCGCACGGCTGGCGCAGCTGCGCTTCGACAATGGCCGCTCCGCCTATCTCGAGGTTCTCGACGCGCAGCGCGACCTGTTCGACGCCGAGCAGCAGCTGGTCCAGCTGCGCCGCGCGCAGCTCGCCAGCGGGGTGGCGCTCTATGCCGCGCTGGGCGGCGGCTTCCCGGCCGAGACGCCGTTCGAGCCCGGCGCATCACAGGCCGGCGATACGGAGCAATGAAGACGATGCTGCAGAACAAATGGGTCATCAGGGGCGGGATCGCCATAGCGATCATCGCTGCCGGGATCGTCCTGTGGCTGCTGCTGCGTCCGTCAGAGCTGCCCGAAGGCATCGTCAGCGGCAACGGCCGGATCGAGGCAACCGAAATCGACATCTCGGCCAAGGCGCCCGGCCGCATCGCCGATATCCTCGCCGACGAAGGCGACCTGATCAAGGCCGGGCAGGTCGTTGCCCATATGGATGTCGACGTCCTCAATGCCCAGCGGGCCGAGGCGCAGGCCCAGCTCGCCCAAGCCCGCACCGCAGTCGAGACCGCGCAGAGCCAGGTCACCCAGCGCCAGAGCGAGCGGGCCGCCGCGCTGGCCACGGTGCGACAGCGCGAGGCCGAGCTGAACGCCGCGCGCAAGCGGCTCGCCCGCTCCGAAACGCTGGCGCGCGAAGGCGCGACCGCGGTGCAGGAGCGCGATGACGATCAGGCGCGGGTCGAAGGGGCGAGCGCGGCGGTGGAGGCGGCCCGCGCGCAGCTGGCAGCGGTCGACGCAGCGATCGGCACCGCGCGCAGCCAGGTGATCGGGGCCCGCTCCAACGTCGATGCCGTTCTGGCGACGATCGAGCGGATCGAGGCCGACATCCGCGACAGCGAGCTGCGCGCGCCGGTGGGCGGACGGGTGCAGTATCGCATCGCCCAGCCCGGCGAGGTCGTCGCCGGCGGCGGGCGGGTGCTCAACCTGGTCGACCTGACCGACGTATATATGACCTTCTTCCTGCCCGAGACGGTCGCCGGGCGGGTGGCGCTGGGCAGCGAGGCGCGGATCGTGCTGGACGCGGCGCCCGATTTCGTGATCCCCGCCAGGATCTCCTTCGTCGCCGATGTGGCGCAATTCACGCCCAAGACCGTCGAGACCGAGAGCGAGCGGCAGAAGCTGATGTTCCGGGTGCGGGCGCAGATCGATCCGGCGCTGCTCGAACGCAACATCACCCAGGTCAAGACCGGCCTGCCGGGCGTGGCCTATGTCCGCGTCGCCCCCGATGTCGCCTGGCCCGACGAGCTCGCCCTCCGGGTCATCCGGTGAACGAGGCGGGCGGCGAACGGGGGGAGGGGGCGGCGCGCGATCATGCGCCGCCCGCCGCCCGGGTTTCCGGCCTTGCGCTCCATTACGGCAAGACGCTCGCGCTCGGCGGGATCGATCTGGAGATCCCGGCCGGCCGGATGGTGGCGCTGATCGGCCCCGACGGAGTCGGCAAATCGAGCCTGTTCTCGCTGCTCGCCGGGGCGCGGGCGATCCAGCAGGGCACGGTCGAGGTCCTGGGCGGCGACATGGCCGACCGCGCGCACCGCGAGGCGGTGTGCCCGCGAATCGCCTATATGCCGCAGGGGCTGGGCAGGAACCTCTATCCCACGCTGTCGATCGACGAGAACCTGGAGTTCTTCGGCCGCCTGTTCGGGCAGGATGCGCGCGAGCGCGAGCGGCGCATTGCCGAGCTGACCGGAAGCACCGGCCTTGCCCCCTTTCGCCAGCGCCCGGCCGGCAAGCTGTCGGGCGGCATGAAGCAGAAGCTGGGGCTGTGCTGCGCGCTGATCCACGACCCTGACTTCCTGCTGCTCGACGAGCCGACCACGGGCGTCGATCCGCTGTCGCGCGCCCAGTTCTGGGACCTGATCGATCGCATCCGCGCCGACCGTCCGGGGATGAGCGTGCTGGTCGCCACCGCCTATATGGAGGAGGCCGCGCGGTTCGACTGGCTGGTGGCGATGGATGCCGGGCAGGTGCTGGCGACCGGCACCCCGGAGGATTTTTACCGGCGCACCGGTACCACCGGGCTGGAACAGGCCTTCATCGCCCTGCTGCCCGAGGAGCGGCGGCGCGGCCACCAGCCGGTGACCATTCCCCCGCGCAGCGATGGCCGCGATGCCGAGATCGCCATCGAGGCGCGGGAGCTGACCATGCGGTTCGGCGATTTCACCGCCGTCGATCATGTCGATTTCCGTATCGAGCGGGGCGAGATCTTCGGTTTCCTCGGCTCCAACGGCTGCGGCAAGACGACCACCATGAAGATGCTCACCGGCCTGCTCAAGGCCAGCGAGGGGCAGGCATGGCTGTTCGGGCGCGAGGTCGAGAATGACGACATGGCCACCCGCCGCCGGGTCGGCTACATGTCGCAGGCGTTCTCGCTCTATACCGAGCTGACCGTGCGCCAGAACCTGGAACTGCACGCTCAGCTGTTCCATGTGCCGGCCGACCGGATCCCGGCGCGGGTGGCGGAGATGGCGGCGCGCTTCGGCCTCGACGGTATCATGGACGCGCTGCCCGATGCCCTCCCGCTCGGCCAGCGCCAGCGCCTCAGCCTGGCGGTGGCGATGATCCACAAGCCCGAAATGCTGATCCTGGACGAGCCGACCTCGGGTGTCGACCCGATCGCCCGCGACCAGTTCTGGCAGATGATGATCGACCTGTCGCGGAACGACAAGGTGACGATCTTCATCTCCACCCACTTCATGAACGAGGCCGAGCGCTGCGATCGGATTTCGCTGATGCATGCCGGCAAAGTGCTGGTCAGCGATACGCCGGCGGAGATCGTCCGCAAGCGCGGCAGCAGGAATCTGGAAGAGGCGTTCATCGCCTATCTGCAAGAGGCGGCGGGGGCGGACGACACCGCCGCACCGGCCGGCAATGCCGCTGCGGCCGTGGCCGAGGCGCCGGCTGAGCCGGCCCCGGCCTTCTCCCGCGCCTTCAGCCGGCGGCGAATGATGAGCTATTCGCGGCGCGAGGCGCTGGAGCTGCGGCGCGACCCCATCCGGGCGACGCTGGCGCTGCTGGGCAGCGTGCTGCTGATGTTCATCATGGGATACGGGATCAGCCTCGACGTGGAGGATCTGCCCTTCGCGATCCTCGACCGCGACGGGACCACCACCAGCCAGAACTATGCGCTCAACCTCGCCGGCTCGCGCTATTTCGTCGAGCGGCCGCAGATCACCGATTATGCGCAGCTCGACCGGCGGATGCGGGCCGGCGAGCTGAGCGTGGCGATCGAGATCCCGCCCGGCTTCGCCCGTGACCTGAGGCGCGGCACCCCGACCGAGATCGGCGTGTGGATCGACGGCGCAATGCCGCAGCGGGCCGAAACCGTGCAGGGCTATATCCAGGCGATGCACGCGCAGTGGCTGGGGGAGATGGCGCAGCAGGAGCTGGGGGCGAGGCCGCCGGCCGGCCTCGTCACCATCGAGACCCGCTATCGCTACAACCCCGATGTCAAGAGCTTGGTGGCGATCGTGCCCGCCGTCATCCCGGTGCTGCTGCTGCTGTTTCCGGCGATGCTGACCGCGCTGAGCGTGGTGCGCGAGAAGGAGCTGGGCTCGATCATCAACTTCTACGTCACGCCGATCACCCGGCTCGAATTCCTGCTCGGCAAGCAGCTTCCTTACGTGGCGCTGGCGATGTTCAACTACCTGCTGCTGGTGCTGCTGGCGGTGCTGGTGTTCGGCGTGCCGATCACCGGCGACGTGCTGGCGATGACGGTCGCAGCGCTGTTCTACACCGGGTCGGCCACCGCCATCGGGCTGCTGTTCTCGATCTTCATGCGCAGCCAGGTCGCCGCCCTGTTCGCCACCGCGATCGGCACGATCCTGCCGGCGGTGCAGTTTTCCGGGCTGATCAACCCGGTCTCCTCGCTGGAGGGGATCGGCGCCTTTGTCGGGCGGATCTTTC
>JACIYY010000274.1 GCA_014359685.1 Porphyrobacter sp.
GTGGAGCCGGGCGAGCTGGTGGAGGTCGATTTCGACGGCCGGATCACCAGCCATCGCCCGTTCGGCCAGCATCCGGCCCGCCCGTGCATCTTCGAACACGTCTATTTCAGCCGCCCGGATTCGATCTTCAACGACCGTTCGGTGTACCAGTCGCGCAAGCAGATCGGGGTGGAGCTGGCCCGGGAAGCCCCGGTGGAGGCCGACCTGGTGGTGCCGGTGCCCGACAGCGGTGTGCCGGCGGCAATCGGCTATTCGCAGCAATCGGGCATCCCCTTCGAACTCGGCATCATCCGCTCGCACTATGTCGGGCGGACCTTCATCCAGCCCTCGGACAGCGCCCGCCATGCCGGGGTGAAGCGCAAGCACAACGCCAACCGCCGGCTGGTCGAAGGCAAGAGCATCGTGCTGATCGACGATTCGATCGTGCGCGGCACCACCAGCCTCAAGATCGTGGAGATGATGCGCGATGCCGGCGCGCGCGAGGTCCATTTCCGCGTCGCCAGCCCGCCCACCGGCCATGGCTGCTATTACGGCGTCGACACCCCCGAACGCTCCAAGCTGCTGGCCGGGCGGATGGATGTCGCCGCGATGTGCGCCTTCATCAAGGCCGACAGCCTCGCTTTCGTCTCGATCGACGGGCTCTATCGCGCGGTCGGGCTGGCCGGGCGCGATGATGCCTGCCCGCAATATTGCGACGCCTGCTTCACCGGCGATTACCCCACCCGCCTGACCGACCTGGAAGGGCTGCGTCAGGATCAGGCCCAGCTCGGCCTGCCGGTCGAGACGATGGTCGGCAAGCTACCCGCAAAGATGGCCGGCAAGGTCGCCTGAGATGGGCGAACTGCCGGCACCAGGCGCGCTTTCCGGGCGCCTTGCTCTGGTCACCGGGTCGAGCCGCGGGATCGGCGCCGCCACCGCGCGCGCACTCGCCGGGGCCGGCGCGCATGTCATCGTCAGCGGCCGCACCGTCCCCGATCTGGAGCGGGTGGAGGAGGCGATCCACCAGGCCGGCGGATCGGCCACCATCGTCCCGCTCGACCTTGCCGAAGGCGATTCCATTGCCCGCCTCGCCGCCGCGGTGGCGGAACGCTGGGGCAAGCTCGACGTCCTGGTGCTGAACGCCGCGATGCTGCCGCCGCTGAGCCCGGTCACCCAGATCGAGCCCCAGGCCTTCAGCGAGGCGCTGACCCTCAACGTGCTGGCGACGCAGGCGCTGCTCGCCGCGTTCGATCCGCTGCTCAAGCGCAGCGAGGCGGGCCGGGTGATCGGCATCACCAGCTCGGTCGGTGCCGCGCCGCGCGCCTATTGGGGCGCCTATGGGGCCAGCAAGGCCGCCTTCGACACGCTGCTCGACGCCTATGCGCAGGAGGTCGAGCGGATCTCCGCCACCCGCGTCGCGATCCTCGATCCCGGCGCCACCCGCACCGCAATGCGCGCCCGCGCCTATCCGGGCGAGGACCCGCAGACCCTCAAAGCCCCCGAAGCGGTTGCCGACCGGATCGCCGCGCTGCTGGCCGCAGACTTCCCCACCCGCCACCGCGAGCGGGTCGAGGAGGCCGGCTAGGTCGGCGGAATCGTGTGCTCGCCGGGCAGCGAGGGCGGACCCCGTGAACGGGACCCCCGCGCACCCGCCCGGCTCCGCTGCCGCCCTTCATCGGTGTGCAACGGGACCAGGGCGGGCGGTCACAGCCGGCGCCAGGCCCCCAGCGCCCGTTCG
>JACIYY010000275.1 GCA_014359685.1 Porphyrobacter sp.
ACCCGCCCGGCTCCGCTGCCGCCCTTCATCGGTGCGCAACGGGACCAGGGCGGGCGGTCACAGCCGGCGCCAGGCCCCCAGCGCCCGTTCGCGTGCCGCGCGGTGGCCGATCAGCATCGGCGGATAGGCGCGCGGCCGCCGCCCCTCCGGCGGATCGTGGATCTCGGCATCGCTCAGCGCCGCCAGCTCCGGCACCCAGCGGCGGATATAGCCGGCAGCGGCGAACTTCGCGGACTGGCTGAGCGGGGCCATGATGCGGGTGAACAGCTGGGCATCGACCCCGCTGCCGCTGACCCACTGCCAGTTGACGGCGTTGTTGGCATAATCGGCATCGACCAGCGTGTCCCAGAACCACCGTTCGCCGCAACGCCAGTCGATCAGCAGGTGCTTGACCAGAAAACTGGCGGCGATCATCCGCACCCGGTTGTGCATCCAGCCGATCCGCCACAGCTGCCGCATCCCCGCATCGACGATGGGATAGCCGGTGCGCCCTTGCTGCCATGCGGCAAGATCGGCCGCCGCCGCCGGGTCGCTGGCCGGATCGCGCCACCCCAGCCTCGCGAACCGCGCGCGGTGCGGCGCCTCGGCGTAATCGGGGAAAGCGAAGATGACGGTCTGGGCGAAATCGCGCCAGATCAGCTCCCGCCGAAAGGCGTCTCCGCCGTCCCCGCGCGCCTCCGCCAGCGCGTGCCACACCTGCCCCGGCGACAAAGCCCCCCAGTGCAGATGCGGCGACAGACGGGATGACCCATCGACCGAGGGCAGGTTGCGATCGGTCTCATAGGCGCCCACCCGCGCGCGGAAATCCGCCAGCGCCGCCCGCGCCGCCGCCTCCCCCGCCTGCCAGTGCCCGGCGAACCCTGCCGCCCAGTCGGGCCGCGTCGGCAGCAGGTGCCACTCCTCCAGCCGGTCGGAGCGCGGCCAACGATCCGGCGCCGCCAGCTCGGGCACCGGAAACGGATCGCGCGGTGGCATCAGCCGCATCAGCGCCTTCATGAACGGGGTGTAGATCCGGTACGGCTCCCCGGCCCCGGTGGTGACCGCGCCCGGCGGGGCGAGGTAATTGCCGTCGTGCAGGCACAGCGTGGCGCGCGCCGCCAGATCGGCCTCCGCCCTGCGCCACCACGGCTCGTAATGGCGCACCGCATGGATCGCGGCCGCGCCGGTCTCGGCCGCGATCTGCACCAATTGCTCCACGCAGTCGCCGCGCCGAAGGATCAGCCGCGAGCCACGCTGCGCCAGGTCGGTGCGCAGCGCCGCCAGCGCGTGGTGCAGCCACCAGCGAGAGGCGCCACCCGGCCGGCGGTCGCCGGGGCGCCTCTCGTCGAGCACATAGACGGCGATCACCGGCCCCGCTGCTGCGGCGGCGTGCAGGGCAGGCTGGTCGCAGAGGCGCAGATCGCGCCGCAGCCAGACGATCCGGGGAGAGGCGATGATGGTGCTCCTGCCTGCCGCTTGCTGCGCCGGCGCGCCCTCAGCCTGCCGCCGGCTGCGCG
>JACIYY010000276.1 GCA_014359685.1 Porphyrobacter sp.
TGCCGAACGGGCGATGGCTGGTGATCCGGCCGTCGAAATCGACCTCCACCAGCTCGCCCGGCTCCACCTGCCGCTCGAAGCTGGCGCCGACCACGTCGAGCGCGACGGTCTCGCTGGCGAACACCACCGCATCGCCGAGCCGGCCCATCACCAGCGGGCGGATGCCGAGTGGGTCGCGACAGGCGATCATCCCGGCGGGCGTGGTGCAGATCAGCGAGAAGGCGCCTTCCACCATCCGCAGCGCGTCCACGATCCGGTCGAGCAGGGTGGGGTAGCGGCTGGTCGCGACCAGATGGATGATGACCTCGGTATCGGAGGTCGACTGGAAGATCGCGCCCTTGCGGACCAGCTCCTGACGCAAGGTGCGGCTGTTCGAGATGTTGCCGTTATGCGCCACCGCGAAGCCGCCGGTGACCAGTTCGGCATAGAGCGGCTGGACGTTGCGCAGCCCCGCGCCGCCGGTGGTGGAATAGCGGACATGGCCGACCGCCATCATCCCCGGCAGCTCTGCAATCGCCTCTCCGGTGGAGAAATTGTCGGCGACATGGCCGAGCGCGCGGCGGGTGAAGAATTCCGCCCCGTCGAAGCTGGTGATGCCGACCGCCTCCTGCCCGCGATGCTGGAGCGCGTGGAGGCCGAGGGCGCAGGCGGCGGCGGCTTCTGCGGCGCCGATCACGCCGAACACGCCGCATTCCTCACGCAGCCTGTCGCCGTCCGCATCGAGGAAGGGATGGGTCAAGTTCGAAGGATTCCAGTGGCGGCGGATGGTGCCCCAATGGCGATGTTGCAGCCCGATTACAAGCGTCGCGGCCCCCCGACCCGGAAAGGACGAGGATCAGCCGTCCACCGCCTGCTGATAGAGCGTGGCCACCTGTGCCTTGTACGAGAAGATCTACTGTGCCCGCGGTGAGATGGAGAACCGGATCGACGGATCCAGGCGGGCCTGTTCGCCCATCGCACCCCGGCAGCCAGATGCGCCAACCAGCTCCGGCGTGGTTCGCCTCGACGGCCTATGTCCTCTTGCGCGCGCTGCGCCGGATCGGCCTTTCGGTTCACCCAGTTCGCCAATGCCACCTGCGGTACGATCCGTCTCAAGCTGCTCAAGATCGGCGCAGTGGTCACCAGCAGCGTCCGGCGCGTGAACGGTGAATGGGAGCTCGCCCACGCCTCGCTCCGCGCAGCGCAGCGCTGACGACCAGACAGCGCACAGTCCGCCTCGCGCCAGAAGCATTCCCGCCGGACTTGCGCCTAGCT
>JACIYY010000277.1 GCA_014359685.1 Porphyrobacter sp.
CCTGCCGCTTGCTGCGCCGGCGCGCCCTCAGCCTGCCGCCGGCTGCGCGCAGATCCCGGCCGGCAGGCGCACCGCGAAGCGGTCGCCGATCCGCGGATCGGCATAGCGGGCGTCGCGCAGCCACAGCGATCCGTCGCCTCGCGGTGCGACGAAGGGGGTTCGCGACCAGAACAGGAAGGCGGCGATCTCCGGGTCCGCGCGGGCGGCGGCGGCAAGATCGCAGCGCCCCAGCGGGATCCCCGGCAGCACCGCGCCGCCCGCGCGGTACAGGCCGTCGCTGCCGGCGATCACCTCGCGCGCCCAGAACCGCACGGGAGGCGGGCTGGCGATGATCGTCGCTGCACCGGTCGGCGCTTGGCGCGCCCCGCGCTCAGCCGCCCAAGTCAGCGCCGCATTGCCGCCGATATAGGCAAGCGCCGCCGCAAGCGCGATGCGCGCCGGCCGCCGCCAGGCGCCGTCCCGCCGCTCCCGCCGCAGCGACAGCCAGGTGGCGAAGCCGAGGCCGAGCCACAGCCACAGATCGATGATGAACAGCACATCGCCGTAGAACCAGCGGCTGCTGAACGGCTCCAGCAGGCGGATGCCATAGGTGTTGAGCCAGTCGAGCGCGGGGTGGGTCAGGCAGGCGATGAAGGCCAGCGCGCCAAGCCAGCCGAAATGGACAGGCGCCCTGCTCCCGGGCCGTCTGCCACGCGCCGCCTTCCAGCGGTCGAACCCGTATAGCGCGCCGGCCAGGACCAGCGGCAGCAGCATCCAGGCGATCGGCCCATGGGTGATGCCGCGGCGCACGGCCAGGTGCTCCACGCCATCCAGCCACAGCAGGCAGGCGGCGTCGATGTCGGGGATATTCGCGCCGATGATCAGCGCTGGCATCGCCAAACCCGTGCGGCGCTTGAGCCCGGCCTGCCCGATCAGCGCACCGACCAGGCTATGCGTCAGATTGTCCATGCCGCCTGCTTACCGCACCCGAACCGGGCGGCAAGCGTTCCGCCTTCCGCCCAGCCGGGCCGGCCAAGCGCTCAGACCGGGTCCTGCGCGGTCCCGCCGACGGTCCAGGTCTGGCCCTTGGCCAGCAGCCGGGCGAGGCTGGGGTCCTTGCCTTCGCTGGCCCGGGCCCGCTCTGCCACCACCGCGCTTTCGAAGGTCGGCGCGGGATCGTCG
>JACIYY010000278.1 GCA_014359685.1 Porphyrobacter sp.
CCCCAGTTCTCGAACGGGCCTGCCTCGCGGCGGGCGATCAGCGCCTGCCGCTCGGCCTCCGCCGCCAGCTCACGCTGGTGGGCCTGGAAGGCATCGTGGAGCTCCGCGATCTCCGCCGCATCCTCGGGATTGGTCTGCCGCGCCAGTTCGATGACGGTCGCGACCTTGGTTGCGTCGCCGGTTGCGATCGCCGCGTCGATGATCGCCCGCACCGGGGCCGGCAGCTCGGCACGCGCCGGCTGGCTGAAGGCGAGTGCAGGCAGAGCAAGGGCGAGCAGGCGGGGCGACATCGCCTCTCGCTAGCCAATCAACCGCGCAATCGCCAGCCGGTGCGGAAAATCGTGGCGATCACCCCGACGCAGACCACCAGGAACCCCAGCGTCATCCCCACCGAAATGGCGATCGGCACATCGGAGGTGCCGGTGAAGGTCCAGCGCAGGCCGTTTACCAGATAGACGATCGGGTTGACCAGCGCGACGGTGCGCCATGGCTCCCCCAGCATGTCGATCGAATAGAAGGTGCCCCCGAGGAATGTCAGCGGCGTCAGAATCAGCAGCGGCACGACCTGCAGCTTCTCGAAATTGTCGGCCCAGATGCCAAGGATGAAGCCGAACAGCGAGAACGCCGCCGCAACCAGCAGGACGTAGCCCAGCGCATAGAAGGGATGGACGATCGTGTAATCGACGAACAAAGTCGCGGTCGTGAGAATGATCGCCGCCAGCAGCAGCGACTTGATCGCCGCCGCGCCGACGAAGCCGATCAGCGTCTCTGTCACCCCGACAGGCGCGGACAGCAATTCGTACACCGCACCGGTGAAGCGCGGCATATAGATGCCGAAGCTGGCATTGCTGGTGGTTTCCGACAGCAGGGTCAGCATCAGCAGGCCGGGAACGATGAACGCGCCGTAGGAGACGCCGCCGATCTCCTCAATGCGGCCGCCGATGGCTGCGCCGAAGACGATGAAATACAGCGAGGTCGTCAGCACCGGCGAGAGGATCGAGCCGTAGATGGTGCGGAAGAACCGCATCAGCTCGTTCGTCAGGATCGCCAGGGCGCCGCGCAGGTTGAGGCCGCTCATGCCGCCTCTGCCCGGGCAGACGCGGCGCCGTTCTCGACCAGCGTCACGAAGATGTCCTCCAGGCTGGACTGGCGGGTTTCGATCGCCTCGAACACGATCCCCTCGGCCACCAGCGTGCGCAGGATCCGGGCGATCTCGCGCCGCCCCTTCCCCGCGCCGTCGCCGCCCCGGTATTGCAGCACCCGCCCATCCTCCTCCAGACTCAGCGCATAGGCCGACAGCGAGGGCGGGATGACGGGCAGCGGCCGGTCGAGCGTGATCCGCGCCTCCGTGCGGCCCAGCTTGCCGATGATCGCCGCCTTGTCGTCCACCAGCAGGATGCGGCCCTTGTCGATCACCCCGACTCGGTCGGCCATCTCCTCGGCCTCCTCGATATAATGGGTGGTCAGGATGATGGTGGTCCCCCTCGCCCGCAGCTCGCCGATCTGGCGCCACATGTCGCGCCGCAGCTCGACGTCGACACCGGCGGTGGGCTCGTCCAGGAACAGCAGTTCGGGATCGTGGGCGAGCGCCTTGGCGATCATCACCCGGCGCTTCATCCCGCCCGACAGCTCGCGGATCTTGGTATGGCGCTTGTCATACAGGCTCAGCGACCGCAGCACTTCGTGGATGCGCGCACGATCGGGCGGGCAGCCGAAGATGCCGCGCGAATAGGCGACCGAGCGTTCGACCTGCTCGAACGTATCGAAGGCCAGTTCCTGCGGCACCAGCCCGATGCGCCGGCGGACCGCGCGCCAGTGATGGGCCACATCCTGCCCGAAGGCGCAGATCGTGCCCGCCGTCGGGCGCACCAACCCGCAGACCGCGCCGATCAGCGTGGTCTTGCCGGCCCCGTTTGGGCCGAGCAGGGCGAAGATCTCCCCCCGGCGGATGGTCAGGTCGACGCCGGCAAGCGCGGTGGTGCCGCCCTTGTAGGTCTTGGCGAGGCCGCGAATGTCGAGGATGGAATCGGACACCTGCGGTTAATGGCGCCTGCCGCGCCGTTTGCAAGGCGCGCAGCTATCGCGGCAGCAGCAGCGAGGCATCCCCGTAGCTGTAGAACCGATAGCGTTGCGCGATCGCATGGGCGTAGGCGGCCTGCATCCGCTCCAGCCCCATCAGCGCCGAAACCAGCATGAACAGCGTGGAGCGCGGCAGGTGGAAGTTGGTCATCAAGCCGTCGACGGCGCGAAAGCGATAGCCGGGGGTGATGAAGATCGCCGTATCCCCTGCGAACGGGCGGATCAGGCCATCCTCTCCCGCCGCACTTTCGAGCAGGCGCAGGCTGGTGGTGCCGACCGCGATCACCCGCCCGCCCGTGCGCCGCGCCGCGTTGAGGCGATCGGCGGTGGCGGCATCGATGCGACCCCACTCGGCGTGCATCGCATGCTCGGCGGTGTCCTGCGCCTTGACCGGCAGGAACGTGCCCGCGCCGACATGCAGCGTGAGCGTCTCGCGCGCGATCCCGGCCGCATCCAGCGCGGCGATCAGGTCGGATGTGAAGTGCAGAGCCGCAGTGGGCGCGGCGACGGCGCCGTCCTGGCGGGCGAACATGGTCTGATAGTCGGCGCGGTCGGCCTCGTCGGTCGCCCGCCGGCTGGCGATGTAGGGCGGCAGCGGCATGGTCCCGGCGCGCTCCAGCAGCAGCTCCACCGGCTCCTCCCCGGCAAAGGCGAGGGTCCAGCTGCCGTCTTCGTGACGCTGCTCGGCGATGGCCGCGACGCCGCCGGCAAAGTCCACGCGATCGCCCGCGCGCAGACGCCGGCCATTGCGGATGAACGCCTGCCAGCGGCGCAGGTCGATGCGCTTGTGCAGCGTCGCGCCGATCCGCGCCTCTCCCCGGCGACCCTCCAGCCGAGCCGGGATCACGCGGGTATCGTTGAACACCAGCACGTCGCCTGGCCGCAGCACCGCCGGCAGGTCGCGAACGGCCCGGTCCCGGAACGCGCCCTCGCCCGGCACCACCAGCAGCCGCGCGGCATCGCGCGGGCGGGCCGGCCTGAGGGCGATCCGCTCCGGCGGAAGCTCGAAATCGAACAGGTCGACGCGCACCGCGCGTCCCTAGCGAGGGGATCCGTCCGGCGGAAGCCGGCGGGCGCGGATGCCGGCTACTGGCCGGCCGCAGCGGCGAGGCCGGCGCCGCTGAGGTCATCGGCGGTGATGCTGCTCGCGATCGGCGCCGGGCTGGCAAGGGGCATTTTCTGCGGCTTCCCGTCGGCGGCGATCGAGGCTTGCAGGATGGTGGTCGGATTTTCCGGCGGCTCCCCCCGCGCGATCGCGTCGACGGCATCCATCCCGGCGATCACGCGGCCGAAATTGGTGTAGGTCCGGTCGAGCGAGAAGCGCGGGTAGAACACGATGAAGAACTGGCTGTTGGCGCTGTCCTCCGCCTGTGAACGGGCCATCGAGACAGTACCGCGCACATGCGGGAACTGGTTGAACTCGGGCGCCAGGTTCGGCAGCTCCGACCCGCCGCGCCCGGTGCCGGTCGGATCGCCGGTCTGGGCCATGAAGCCGTCGATCACCCGGTGGAAGATCACCCCGTCGTAAAAGCCCTGCCGCGTCAGGGTCTTGATCCGCTCGACATGGGCGGGCGCCCAGTCCGGCATCAGGCGGATCGCGACCCGGCGCCCATTCGACAGGTCGAGCAGGAGGATGTTCTCGAGATCCTTGGTAACATCGGGATCGGCGGCAAGGCGAACCGGTGCCGCCGCCGTGGCGGGCGCAGAGGTGTCCTGCGCCATGGCGCCGAACGACGCGAGCGCGACGGGAAGCGCGAGCGCCAGGGCAAGAAGGCGGTTGATCATGGCATCCAGGCAGGTTGCGGAATGGAAGCGAGCGCCTTTACCGGCGACGCGCTGACAGTTCAATGAACGTCATCGCGGCACGGTGTTCGCACGCTCCGCCACCCGCGCGACCACCAGATCGCGCACCTCCGCGCTGACAAAGGGCGTGATGTCGCCACCCAGATTGGCGATTTCCTTGACCAGCTTGGAGGCGATGGGCTGCAACGAGACGTCGGCCATCAGGAACACCGTCTCGATCTTGTCGTTCAACTTCTGGTTCATGCCCGCCATCTGGTATTCGTATTCGAAATCGGCGACTGCGCGCAGCCCGCGCACGATCAGGCTGGCGCCGAGATCCTGGGCGTAATGCATCAGCAGCGCGTTGAAACCCCGCACCTCGACATTGCCGAGGCCCTGCCGGGCGATTTCCGCCCGGACCATCTCCATCCGTTCCTCTGGCGTGAACATCGGGTTCTTTGACGGATTGGTGGTGACCCCGATGATCAGCCGGTCGACCAGCTTGCTGCCCCGCCGGATGATATCCGCATGGCCCAGCGTCACCGGGTCGAAAGTGCCGGGATAGAGCCCTATCCGTTCGCGGCGGCCGGCGTTCGGCGTGCTCATCGGTCGCGCTCCACCACGAAACGGGCCAGCGCGCGCAGCAGATCGGCCTCCGCGCCATAGTGGGCGAGGTGGCCGACCGCCTGCTTGCTGAGTGCGCGCGCCTGCTCGCGCGCCTTGTCGGGGCCCATCAGCGAGACGAAGGTGGCCTTCCCGGCCGCCGCATCCTTGCGCAGCGCCTTGCCGGCGAGGCTCTGGTCGCCGTCATGGTCGAGCAGGT
Source organism: Porphyrobacter sp. (assembly GCA_014359685.1). Classification (GTDB taxonomy): domain Bacteria; phylum Pseudomonadota; class Alphaproteobacteria; order Sphingomonadales; family Sphingomonadaceae; genus Croceibacterium. The sequence continues at coordinate 4,685 of JACIYY010000278.1, forward strand.
CGTCGGCGATCTGGAAGGCGACGCCGATGTCCCGGGCATAGAGGCGCAGGGGGCCGCGCCCCTCCTCCGGCACGCGGCCCAGGATCGCGCCCATCTCGACCGCCGCGCCGAGCAGCGCGCCGGTTTTCAGCTGCTGCAATCGGGTCACGGCGTGAAGGTCGAACTGCGCACCTTGCGCTGCCAGGTCCATCATCTGCCCTCCCGCCATCCCCCGGTGCCCGCTGGCCATGGCGAGGCAATGCGTCAGCTCGGCCCGGACGAAGGGGTCGGAGCACAGGCCGGGATCGGCGACCAGCTCGAAGGCGAGCGCGTGCAGGGAATCGCCGGCCAGCACCGCTATCGCCTCTCCGAAGGCGACATGGACGGTCGGCTTGCCGTGCCGCAGCGCATCGTCGTCCATGCAGGGCAGATCGTCATGGACCAGCGAATAGGCGTGGATCGCCTCGACCGCGCAAGCCGCACGGATCGCCATCGAGCGCGCGGCGCCATACATTTCGGCCACCGTTACCAGCAGCAGCGGGCGCACCCGTTTGCCGCCGCCGATCACGGCGTGACGCATCGCCTCCACCAGGCGGGCGCGCGGATCGGCGGGCACCGGCAGCAGCGCATCGAACGCGGCATCGATCTCGCGCTGGATGCGCTGGAGCCCGGGTCCAAGGATGTCTTGCGCCAGCGCCAATGCCATCTGCCGGTGCCTCAGGCCGGATCGAACGGCACCGCGCCGGTGGCGCTGCCGTCGGGGCCCGCGACGATCTTCTCGATCCGCGCCTGCGCCTGGTCGAGCCGCGCCTGGCAATGCCGCCGCAGCGCTTCGCCCCGTTCGTAGAGGCTGATCGATTCCTCCAGCGGAACCTCCCCGCCCTCCAGCCGGCGCACCACGTCTTCCAGCGCGCGCAGCGCCTGCTCGAAGCTCATCGCGGCGATGGGTGGCCCCTCCTCCTCCATGCCTGGTGCTTTGGCGGGCGCATCGCGACGGGTCAAGCGTGCTGGCGCGCTCGTCCCGGCCGCCGATCCACCGTTCTCAGGGGGGCTGGCGAGCGACCCCGCGCGCGGCTAAGGCGCGGGCGATGTCCCAGATCACGCCGCAGATCGTCGAGGCGCACGGCCTCAGCCCCGAGGAATATCAGCGCGTGCTGGATGCGCTGGGCCGCGAACCCAACCTGGTGGAGCTGGGCATCTTCTCGGTCATGTGGTCCGAACATTGCAGCTACAAGTCGAGCCGGCTGCACCTGCGCAAGCTGCCTACCCAGGCGCCGTGGGTGATCTGCGGGCCGGGCGAGAATGCCGGGGTGATCGATATCGGTCCCGGACCCGGCGGGACGCGGCAGGCGGCGATCTTCAAGATGGAGAGCCACAACCACCCCAGCTACATCGAGCCCTATCAGGGCGCGGCCACCGGCGTTGGCGGCATCCTGCGCGACGTGTTCACGATGGGCGCGCGGCCGGTCGCCAACCTCAACGCGCTGCGCTTCGGCCGGCCCGATCATCCGCGGATGAAGCATCTGGTGCGCGGCGTTGTCGCGGGGATCGGCGGCTACGGCAATTGCGTCGGCGTGCCCACGGTCGGGGGGGAGACCGAATTCCACCGCGCCTATGACGGCAACATTCTTGTCAATGCGATGACCGTCGGCGTCGCCGATGCGGACAGGATCTTCTATTCGGCGGCGACGGGTGTCGGCAACCCGATCGTCTATGTCGGCAGCAAGACCGGGCGCGACGGCATTCACGGCGCCACCATGGCCAGCGCCGATTTCGCCGAGGATGCCGCCGCCAAGCGCCCCACCGTGCAGGTCGGGGACCCGTTCACCGAGAAGCTGCTGATCGAAGCCTGTCTCGAGCTGATGGCGACCGATGCCATCGTCGCCATCCAGGACATGGGCGCGGCGGGCCTGACCTCCTCCAGCGTGGAGATGGCCAGCAAGGGTGGCGCCGGCATCCGCCTCGACATGAACAAGGTGCCCTGCCGCGAGGAGGGCATGACCCCTTACGAAATGATGCTGTCGGAAAGCCAGGAGCGGATGCTCATGGTCCTCAAGCCCGGCCGCGAAGGCGAGGCGGAGGCGATCTTCCGCAAGTGGGAGCTCGATTTCGCGGTGATCGGGGAGGTCACCGATACCGGGCACATGGTGCTGGAATTCGACGGGGCGGTGGTGTGTGACATCCCGCTCGCCCCGCTCGCGGACGAGGCGCCGCTGTATGACCGGCCGCGGGCCGCCCTGGCCGCGCCGGCGCCGCTCGCCGATGTTCCGCAGAGCGAGGATCCCGGCGCGGACCTGCTGGCGCTGGTGGCCTGTCCCGATCTCGCCAGCCGCCGCTGGATCTGGGAGCAATACGACCATCAGGTCGGCGCCGATACGCTGGCAGGCCCGGGGGGCGATGCCGCGCTGGTGCGGGTCCACGGCACCCGCAAGGCGCTGGCGATGACCACCGACTGCACGCCGCGCTATTGCCTCGCCGACCCGTTCGAGGGCGGCAAGCAGGCGGTGGCGGAGGCCTATCGCAACCTCTGCGCGGTCGGGGCCCGGCCGCTGGCGATCACCAATTGTCTCAATTTCGGCAACCCGCAGCGGCCCGAGATCATGGCGCAGTTCGTGGGCTGCATCGAAGGCATGGCCGAGGCGTGCCGGCTGCTCGACTTCCCGGTGGTGAGCGGGAATGTCTCGCTCTACAACGAAAGCAAGGCGACCGGCGGGGGCAGCGCGATCCTGCCGACCCCGGCGGTCGGCGGCGTCGGCCTGATCGAGGACTACACCCGCCGCGCCAGCATCGCCTTCAAGGCAGAGGGCGAGACGATCTACCTGATGGGACAGGAACGCTGGGCCTCGCCCAACCCGCTGCGCGGCCATCTCGGCCAGTCGCTGTGGCTGCGCGAGATCCACGGGCGCGAGGACGGACCGCCCCCGCCCGTCGACCTGACGCTGGAGCGCCATTCGGGCGAGTTCATCCGCGAGCTGATCGCGGCCGGGCTGGTCAGCGCGGTCCACGACGTGTCCGATGGCGGGCTGGCGGTGGCGCTGGCGGAGATGGCGCTGGCAGGCGGACTGGGGGCCGAGGTCGCCGCCCATCCCCGATACAGCGCGGCGCAATGGTGGTTCGGCGAGGATCAGGGCCGCTATTTGTTCACCGTTCCCGATGATGCGGCCTTTCAGGCGCAGCTCGCCAGGGGCACGCGCGATGCCGACACCGCCTCCTCCGGCGTGCGGCGGCTCGGCACGGTCGGGGGCGATCGCCTGCTGGGCGTTCCGCTGGCCGAGCTGCGTGAGGCGAACGAACGGTTCTTCCGCGAGTGGATGGAAGGCTGAGGGCTGCGGCGATGGCCAGCGAACCCGCCGGCCGCATCGTCTCGCTCGATATCCTGCGCGGGGTCGCGGTGATGGCGATCCTGTCGGTCAACATCGTCGGCATGGCGATGATCGAGAGCGCCTATTTCTATCCCCCCGATTACGGGTTCCAGTCCACCGGCGACCGGGCGATGTGGGCGCTGAACTCGGTGCTGGTCGACGGGCGCTTCCGGAGCCTGTTTTCGATCCTGTTCGGCGCCTCGCTCACCCTCGTCGTCTCGCGCGCGGTGGCGGCCGGCCGCAAGGGCTGGGCGGTTCATTACCCGCGCATGATCGTGCTGCTGCTGTTCGGCGTGCTGCACTATTACCTGCTGTGGTGGGGCGACATCCTGGTCAATTATGCGCTCGTCGGCATGATCGCCTTTGTATTCTGGCGGCTCGACGCCCCGAAGCTGATGGCGGCGGCCGCGCTGGTGCTCGCCGTCTATTACCTCCCGCAGACGGTCGACGGGATGGCCCAGATCGCCAAGGTCGAGGCAGGCCTCACGCCCGGCGCCGCGCCGGACTTGCGCGCTGCGGTCGAGCAGATGCTGGCAACGCCCCGCGTCTCGGCCGAGGAGATCGCCGCCGCCAAGGCCGCCAATGCCAGTATTGCCGCCCATTTTCGAGCCACGACCAGCGGCGATGCGGCGATGCGGCCGTGGTATTCGCTGCCCGGCTACGGGCTGGAGACGCTGGGGCTGATGCTGATCGGGATGGCGGGCCTCAAGTCGGGCTTTCTCACCGCGTCGTGGAGCAGGCGATCCTATGTCGTCACCGCCGCGCTGTGCCTGGGCCTCGACCTGACGGTCCATGCGATCGCGGCCGTGCTGATCCTGCGCGCCGATTTCGCGCCGCAGGTCTATTATCCCTGGACGCACCTATATGTGAACCCGCTGCACCCGGTCGGGGCGATCGGCTACGCCGCGCTGATCATCCTGGTCTTCTCGCGGCCCGGCCGGCTCGGCGAGCGCATCGCCGCCGTGGGGCGAGCGGCGTTCAGCAATTATCTCGGCTCCACGCTGATCGGAACCGTGCTGTTCTTCGGCACCGGCTTCGGCCTGTTCGGCGAGGTCTCGCGCGGGCAAGCCTGGCTGTTCGTGCCGCCGATCTGGGCGCTGATGCTGCTGTGGTCGAAATGGTGGCTGGACCGGTTCCGCTATGGTCCGTTCGAATGGGTCTGGCGCTCGCTGTCGCGCTGGCAGGTCGAACCCCTGCGGCGCTCGCCGCTGCCAGCCTAGCCGGCGACCCAGTCGCGCTCCGGCACGCCGAGCAGCTTGAGGATCGCGGTCATGTCACCGCGTTCGATCCAGCCGTTCGCCGCCTCGCGCGCGGCCGGCTTGGCGCGGCAGGCGAAGCCGTAATCGGCGGCGCGCAGCATCGGAATGTCGTTGGCCCCGTCGCCCGCTGCCATGGCGAGGGCATTGCGGCCGAGTGCGTCCCGCTCCTCGCGCAGCACCCGTTCCTTGGCGCCGGCATCGGCGATCGGCCCGGACAGCGCACCGGTCAGCCGCGCATCGCTCACCGCCAGCCGGTTGCCGACCACCCGGTCGAAGCCGATCCGCTCCGCCACCGGGTCGGCGAAATGGTGGAAGCCGCCGGTCACCAGCACCGTTCGGCAGCCGCGATGCCTCAGCGTCGCGACCAGCGTGCGGGCGCCCGGAACCGGCGCAATGCGTTCGGCCAGGCAGGTGTCGATCGCGCCCTCCTCCAGCCCCGCCAGCAGCGCGACCCGTTCGCACAGGGCCTCGGCAAAGGCGATCTCGCCGCGCATCGCCCGCTCGGTGATTGCGGAAACCTGGTCCTTCAGCCCGGCGAAATCGGCCAGCTCGTCGATGCATTCCTGGCCGATGATGGTTGAATCCATGTCCGACACGAACAGATCGGGCAGCCGGATCGCATCGCGCGCGATCAGCGCGTCACAGGGCGCGAAATGCGCATCGAGGACGCTGCGCAGCGCCACCAGATCGTCGCCCGGCAGCATCAGTTCCAGCACCTCCCCGCCGTGATCGAGCATCTGTGCGCCGGCCACTGCGAGGCCGCGCGCAGCGAGGTCGCCGGTCGCGGCGTCGAGCCGCCTGTCCAGCGTGGCGGGGTCTGCTATCAGCCGCGCAATGAGCAAGGAAACGCCTCCCGGTGGCAGAAAGCTGGCGCTCATCGCAGGGCCGACCGCCAGCGGCAAGAGCGATCTGGCGGTCGAGCTGGCACTGGCGCTGGACGCGCAAGGGCGGCCCGCTGCGATCATCAACGCCGACAGCGCACAGGTCTATCGCGACCTCAGCATCCTCAGCGCGCGCCCGGATGCGGCGCAGATGCGCGGTATCGACCACCGGCTGTTCGGGACGTGGGACGGGGCGCAGCCGTGCTCGGCCGCCGATTGGGCGATGGCGGCGCGGCGCGAGATCGAGGCCTGTTTCGCCGCCGGCGCGGTTCCGATCCTGGTCGGCGGCACCGGCCTCTATCTGCGCACGCTGCTGGAAGGCATCGCCCCTGTTCCCGCGATCGACCCGGCGGTGCGGGCGGCCGTGCGGGCGCTGCCGGTGGCGGCGGCCTATGCCGCGCTGCTGGCCGAGGATCCGGAGCGCGCCGCCCTGCTCCGCCCTACGGACGCCGCCCGGATCGCACGGGCGCTCGAGGTGGTGCGCTCGACCGGGCACCCGCTGGGCCACTGGCAGCAAGGCCGCAGCGGCGGGATCGGCGACACGGTCAGCCTCGCCCCGCTGGTGGTGCTGCCGGAGCGGGCGGGCCTCTACGCGCGCTGCGATGC
>JACIYY010000279.1 GCA_014359685.1 Porphyrobacter sp.
ATCGGAGCGGTTGATGGTGGCGCGCCCTTCGAAGCCGATCGTCTTGGCCTGGTTTACCGGGCTGGTGCCCGCGCCGGTGAATTCGGCGGAGACGGTGACAGGCCTGGTGACGCCGTTCAGCGTCAGGTCGCCGGTGATCGTCGCGCTGGTTCCGCCGGTCGTTTCAACGGCGGTGGACACGAACCGGGCCGGCGCCGGCGCGGGACCGAAGAAGTCGGGCTCGCCGCCTTCCTCCGCCGCAGGGCGCAGCAGGTGCCCGGTCAGTATCTCGCTCGCGGTGAGGACCGAGGCGATCGGGATCGTCACGTCGACCTTGGCGCTTTCGGGCGCGGCGGGGTCGATCGTCAGCGTGCCCGCGACATCGCCGAAGATGCCGAAATAATCGTTGAAGCCCAGGTGATTGACGCGCCAGCCGACCAGCGAGTGCGCGGAATCGGCGGTGTAGGTTCCGGCCTCGACCCTGCCGACATCCATCTGCCCCGGCAGAGCGGGCGGCGCATCCTGCGCCTGGAGCACCCCGACTGTCATAACCGAAAGACCGGCCGCCGCAGCGGCACCAAGAAAGATCGTACGCATGGCAAACCCTCTCACAACAGGAGGGTGGATGTGTGGCGCGCGCGGGCGGAAATGTCCACCGCTGCGCGCGCCGACGTCGGGCGGGATCAGTTCTTGTCCTTGTCGACCAGCTTGTTGGCGGTGATCCACGGCATCATCGCGCGAAGCTGCGCGCCGGTCTTCTCGATCGGATGTTCGGCCTGGCGCTTGCGTGCGGCTTTCATCTCCGGGTTGCCCACCGCGTTATCGGTCATGAAGCGCTGGACGAACTTGCCGCGCTGGATGTCGTCCAGCACACGCTTCATCTCCGCCTTGGTGTCGTCGGTGATGATCCGGGGGCCGGTGTGGTAGTCGCCATATTCGGCCGTGTTGCTGATCGAATAGCGCATATTGGCGATCCCGCCTTCATACAGCAGATCGACGATCAGCTTGGTTTCGTGGAGGCACTCGAAATAGGCCATCTCGGGCGCGTAGCCGGCCTCCACCAGCGTCTCGAACCCGGCCATGATCAGATGGGTGATGCCGCCGCACAGCACCGCCTGCTCGCCGAACAGGTCGGTTTCGCACTCTTCCTTGAAGTTGGTCTCGATGATCCCCGAACGACCGCCGCCGACGCCGCTGGCATAGGCGAGGGCGATATCGTGGGCGTTGCCGCTGGCGTCCTGATGGACCGCGATCAGGCAGGGCACGCCGCCGCCGCGCTGGAACTCGCTGCGCACCGTATGGCCCGGCCCCTTGGGCGCGATCATGATGACGTCGATCGTCGCGTCGGGCTCGATCAGCCCGAAATGGACGTTGAGGCCATGGGCGAAGGCGAGGGCGGAGCCCGGCTTCATCCGGCCCTTCAGGTCGTTGGCCCAGATCGCCGCCTGGTGCTCGTCAGGGGCGAGGACCATTACGATGTCGGCCCACTCGGCGGCATCGGCGTTGCTCATCACCTGGAACCCGGCGCCCTCGGCCTTGCGGGCGGAGGCGGAGCCGGGCCGCAGCGCGACCGCCACCTGCGCCACCCCGCTGTCGCGCAGGTTCTGAGCGTGCGCATGGCCCTGGCTGCCATAGCCGAGCACAGCGATCTTCTTGCCCGCGATCAGGTTCAGGTCGCAATCGGCGTCGTAATAGACTTTCATCTCACATTCCTAGGTCGAGAAAGGTCGTCTTGCCCAGCTTGTTTCAGGCCAGGGTGACGAAGGGAAAGGTCGAAGGCTCAGGCGGCAGCCGCCCCGCGCTTCATGCCGACAATGCCGGTGCGCCCGACCTCGACCAGCCCCAGTTCGCGCATCAGCGCGACGAAGCGGTCGATCTTGTCGGGCGACCCGGTCAGCTCGAACACGAAGCTTTCGGTGGTGGTGTCGACCACGCTGGCGCGGAACACGTCGGCGAGGCGCAGCGCCTCGACCCGGTGCTCGCCCCTGCCGGCGACCTTCACCAGCGCCAGCTCCCGCTCGACATGCGGGCCGGCCTCGGTCAGGTCGATGACCTTGTGGACCGGCACCAGCCGTTCGAGCTGGGCGATGATCTGATCGATCACGCGCGGCGGGCCATTGGTGACGATGGTGATCCGGCTGACCGCGTGGTCCTCCGTGATGTCGGCCACGGTCAGGCTGTCGATGTTGTAGCCGCGCGCGGTGAACAGCCCGGCGATCTTGGCGAGGATGCCGGCTTCGTTGTCGACCATCACGGTCAGGACGTGGCGTTCCGACTGGCGGTGCTGGATCTTCATGGCGTGCGGCCGATGGCGGCTGGCGGACGGTTCGGCAAGCCCGCTGCTGCCGGCGGGGCGAGCGCGGTCGGAGGCGCGGCTGCCGGCCGGCGGCGCGAGCAGGGTGGGGTGGTCCATGTTGCGCGCCTCACACCAGCGCCTTGGCTTCGTCGTCGAGCGTGCCGGCGACCATGTCGCCGTAGAGCAGCATCTCGGTATGCGCGGCGCCGCTGGGGATCATGGGGAAGCAATTGGCGTGTTTGGACACCTGGCAATCGACCATCACCGGCCCGTCATGCGCCAGCATCGCCCTGATGCCATCATCCAGCTCTCTTTCGGCCGAAATGCGGATGCCTTTCCAGCCATAGGCTTCCGCCAGCTTCACGAAGTCGGGCAGCGAATCGGAATAGCTGTTCGAATAGCGGCTTTCGTAGGTCAGTTCCTGCCACTGGCGGACCATGCCCATATATTCGTTGTTGAGGATGAACACCTTGACCGGCAGGCGGAACTGGCTGGCGGTGGCCAGCTCCTGGATATTCATCTGGATCGACGCCTCGCCCGCAATGTCGATCACCAGACTGTCGGGATTGCCGAGCTGGGCGCCGATCGCCGCCGGCAGGCCGTAGCCCATCGTGCCGAGGCCGCCGCTGGTCAGCCAGCGATTGGGGTTCTGGAAGCCGAAATATTGCGCCGCCCACATCTGGTGCTGGCCCACTTCGGTGGTGATGATCGGATCGAACCGGCGGACGTGGTCATACAGGCGCTGGACCGCCAGCTGGGGCATGATCTCCTGCCCTCGCAGCGGATAAGCGAGGCTGTCGCGCGCCTTCCAGCCGGCGATCTGCGCATTCCATTCGCGAAGGTCGCGGCCGCGGCGATCGCCCCACGCCTCCAGCAATTGCGCCAGCACGGTCGCGCAATCGCCGACGATGCCGAGGTCCACCGGCACCACCTTGTTGATGCTGGCGCGGTCGATGTCGATGTGGATCTTGATGGAATCGGGCGAGAACGCGTCGAGCCGGCCGGTCACCCGGTCATCGAAGCGGGCCCCGATATTCACCATCACGTCGCAGGCATTCATCGCCATGTTGGCTTCGAACGTGCCGTGCATCCCCAGCATCCCCAGCCATGCCGGATGGTCGGCCGGGAAGGCGCCCAGCCCCATCAGCGTCGAGGTGACCGGCGCACCGGTCAGCGCCTGCAGGCGGCGCAGCAGCGTGCTCGCCTGCGGACCGGAATTGATCACCCCGCCGCCGGTATAGAACACCGGCCGCTGGGCATTGGCGATCAGCTCGATGGCGCGCGCGATCTCCCCGTCGGTGGCCTCCATGCGCGGACGGTAGCGGCCCGCGCGCGGCGAGGGCGCGGCATTGGTCGCATGCTGTCCTGCGGTCGCCACCTGCACGTTCTTGGGCACATCGACGAGCACCGGGCCGGGGCGGCCGGTGGTGGCGATGGTGAAGGCCTCGTCCATCGTCGCCGACAGGTCGGCCGGGTCCTTCACCAGGTAATTGTGCTTCGTGCAATGGCGCGTCAGGCCGATCGTGTCCGCCTCCTGAAAGGCATCGGTGCCGATCAGGTTGGTCGCCACCTGCCCGGTGATGACCACCAGCGGGATCGAATCCATGTAGGCGTCGGCGATGCCGGTGATCGCGTTGGTAGCGCCGGGGCCGGAGGTGACCAGCACCACGCCGGGCTTGCCGGTCGAGCGGGCATAGCCTTCCGCCGCATGCGCCGCACCGGCCTCGTGCCGGACGAGGATGTGGCGGATGCGCGTGTCAGAGAACAGCTCGTCATAGATCGGCAGCACCGCGCCGCCCGGATAGCCGAAGACGAACTCCACGCCGTGCCGAACCAGACTGTCGACCAGTATCGCAGCACCGCTGCGTTCCTCGCTCACCACATCATCCTCTTTCATCGGGGCGGCCTCGCGCCGGCCCTGTTACATCACGGCTGCTTCGGGGCAACGGATCGCTGCGGATCGCTGCAAAAAACCGACCCGGCGCGATTGTCTCGCGCCGGGTCGCTCCTCTCCAGCCGCGGCAGACCCGAAGGTCCACGTGACAGCGGTGCTACGGGACAGGTTATGTCATGTCAACCGCTACAAACGCAA
>JACIYY010000028.1 GCA_014359685.1 Porphyrobacter sp.
AACAGGTTGATGTGGTAATGCGGCTCCGTCATGGCTCCGGATATAGGCCGTGTTCCTTCACCAGTTCAAGAAATTCGCGGAGCTGGTAGCGCTTGGCACCCTTGCCGGCCGGCTGGACAGGGAAGGGCCGGCTCAGCTTGGCCAACCGGTTTTGCGCGGCGCGCCAATGCGATCCTGCGGGCCTCACTTCCCCACCTTCCCCGCCTTCCGCTGAGTCCGCCCATACCGCATCTTGCGGGTGCCCGGCTTGCCCTCGTTGCTCCTGCCCACCAGCGGGGCCTTTCTGTCCGCGTCCGGCAGGCCCAGCTCGTCGGCCTCCAGCCGCCTGATCTCGTCGCGCAGGCGGCCGGCCTCCTCGAACTCGAGGTCGGCGGCGGCGGCGCGCATGCGCTTTTCCAGATCCTCGATATAGCCGCGCAGATTGTGGCCGACGAGGTTGTTGCGCTCCTCGTCGCCGGTCTCGACCAGCACCCCGTCGCGGCTCGCGGTGTGGGCGATGATGTCGGCGATCTGGCGCTTGATGGTCTGCGGGGTGATGCCGTGCGCCTCGTTATATTCGCGCTGCTTCTCGCGCCGGCGGCCGGTCTCGGCCATCGCCCGCTCCATGCTGCCGGTGATGCGGTCGGCATAGAGGATCACCCGCCCATCGACGTTGCGCGCGGCGCGGCCGATCGTCTGGATCAGCGAGGTTTCGGAGCGCAGGAACCCCTCCTTGTCGGCATCGAGGATGCAGACCAGCCCGCATTCGGGAATGTCGAGCCCTTCGCGCAGCAGGTTGATGCCGATCAGCACGTCATAGACGCCGAGCCTCAGGTCACGGATCAGCTCGATCCGCTCCAGCGTCTCGACGTCGGAGTGCATGTAGCGCACGCGCACCCCCTGTTCGTGCATGAATTCGGTCAGATCCTCGGCCATGCGCTTGGTCAGCGTGGTGACGAGGGTGCGATAGCCGGCCTGGGCGGTCGCCTTGCATTCGGCGATGCAGTCCTGCACCTGATCCTCGACCGGCTTGATCTGGACCGGCGGGTCGATCAGCCCGGTGGGGCGGATCACCTGTTCGGCGAACACGCCGCCGGCCTGCTCCATCTCCCACGATCCCGGCGTTGCCGACACGCACACCGTCTGCGGGCGCATCGCGTCCCACTCGTTGAACCGCAACGGGCGGTTGTCGATGCAGCTGGGCAGGCGGAAACCATATTCGGCCAGCGTGATCTTGCGGCGGTGGTCGCCGCGCGCCATCGCCCCGAGCTGCGGCACCGTCTGGTGGCTTTCGTCGACGAACAGCAGCGCGTTTTCCGGCAGATATTCGAACAAGGTCGGCGGCGGCTCGCCCGGCAGGCGGCCGGTCAGGAAGCGGCTGTAATTCTCGATCCCGTTGCAGCTGCCGGTGGCGGCGATCATCTCGAGGTCGAAATTGGTCCGCTGCTCCAGCCGCTGTGCCTCCAGCAGCCGGCCCTCGGCGTGCAGCTCCTTCAGCCGCTCGTCCAGCTCGAAGCGGATCGCGGCGGCCGCCTGCTGCATCGTCGGGCCGGGGGTGACGTAGTGCGAATTGGCATAGATGCGGACCGATGTCAGGCTGGTGCCCTTGGCCCCGGTCAGCGGATCGAACTCGCTGATCTCCTCGATCTCGTCGCCGAAGAAGCTGATCCGCCAGGCGGTGTCTTCCAAATGGCTGGGGAACAGCTCCAGCGAATCGCCGCGCACCCGGAAGCTGCCGCGCGCGAAGGCGACATCGTTGCGCTTGTATTGCAGCGCCACCAGCTTGCGGATGATCTCGCGCTGGTCGTGGCTCTCGCCGACCTTGAGGTCGAAGACCATCGCCGAATAGGTCTCGACCGAACCGATGCCGTAGATGCAGCTGACCGAGGCGACGATGATCACATCGTCGCGCTCCAGCAGCGCGCGCGTCGCCGAATGGCGCATCCGGTCGATCGCCTCGTTCACCGAGCTTTCCTTCTCGATATAGGTGTCGGACCGCGGCACATAGGCTTCGGGCTGGTAGTAATCGTAATAGCTGACGAAATATTCGACCGCATTGTTGGGGAAGAAGCTGGTGAATTCGCCATAAAGCTGCGCGGCGAGGATCTTGTTGGGTGCCAGCACCAGCGCCGGGCGCTGCAAGGCCTCGATCACCTTGGCCATGGTGAAGGTCTTGCCGCTGCCGGTGACGCCCAGCAGCACCTGCGTGCGCTCCCCCTCCAGCGCGCCCTGAACCAGCTCGGCGATGGCGCTCGGCTGGTCGCCGCTGGGCTGGTATTCCGACACCAGCTCGAAGCGCTTGCCGCCCTCGTGCTTGGCGGGGCGCTGCGGCTTGTGCGGGGTAAAGCGGCCGGACGTGTCCGGCTCCTCCAGCCCGCGGCGGATCACGAGTTCGGCCATGGGCGCGAATATGGGCCGGCGGCCGTGGCCGCGCAATCGTGCCGGCGGCCGGGGCCGCGCAATCGGGCCGGCGGACAGGCGCTGCCGGCCCGGCGCGCAAACCTGTCGCGATGCGGGAAACGACTGGCGGCCAAGGCGTTCAGGACACAACAAGACAGTTCTGTTACAGCCCGGGATCATGAACGCCTCCACTCTCTTCGCTCCGCTGTCCGGCGCCGCCCCGGCGCGCCCCGCCGCGCCCGGCCGGCCGCTGGCGCGCCGGCTGTCGCTGCTGCGCACCAGCGCGCCGGAGGGAGCGCGCGGGCCTTGCCTGCGGCTTCTGCTGGGTGAAGTGGTGGAGATGGCGGCGCCGCTGCTGCGGCCGGCCCGGCCCGCGCTGCACCTGCCCCCGGCACGGCATCCGCGCGTGGTGATCCTGCTGCCGGGCTTCGGCACCCATCCGCTGCGGATGCGGACCATGGCCCGCCGGCTGGAGGAGGCCGGGCACAAGGTCAAACGCTGGGGTCTGGGCTTCAATTTCGGCCCGTCGCAGGAGAATTTCGAGCTGCTCGCCCGCCGGGTGTGCGAGGTGCGCGAGCGCTATGGCCAGCAGGTGGTGCTGGTCGGCTGGAGCCTCGGCGGCATCTTCGCCCGCGAGCTCGCCAAGCGCCATCCCGAACATATCGCCAAGGTGGTGACGATGGGCTCGCCCTTCTCGGGCTCGCTCTATGCCAACAATGCCTGGCGGCTGTATCAGCTGGTCACCGGCCATGCGGTCGACCAGCCGCCGGTGGAGGCGCAGGTCGCGGTCAAGCCGCCGGTCGAGACGGTCGCGCTGTGGAGCCCGCGCGATGGCGTGATCGCCCCGCGCAGCGCCAGCGGCTGGCCAGGCGAGCGCGACCGGGCGGTGGCCCTGCGCTGCACCCATATCGGCTTTGCCAGCTCGCCCGAAGCGATCCGCGCGGTGGCGCAGGAGCTCGACCGCATTCCCTGACGTCGCAGTTCTGTGACACTCTCTTTGCGGCGCCGCCTTGGCGGCGCGCCGCAAGCGTGCCATGGTGCAGCGGGCCGCAATCAAGGACACCATGGACGCGCCAGCTCAGGGTCAGTTCGATGAGATGCATGCGCCCGATGGATCGGTGCGCAATGCCTACCGTCCCTATCAGCAGTGGCTGTCCGAGCAGGACAGCGCCTGGATGCGGCGCAAACAGTTCGAGGCCGAAAGCCTGTTCCGCCGCACCGGCATCACCTTCAACGTCTATGGCGAGGAGGATGCCGAGGAGCGGCTGATCCCGTTCGACATCGTCCCGCGCATCATCACCGGCGCGGAATGGCGCAAGCTGTCGCGCGGGATCGAACAGCGGGTGCGCGCGCTCAACGCCTTCATGCACGATCTCTACCACCGGCAGGAGATCATCCGTTCGGGCCGCCTGCCCGAACGCCTGCTGCGCCACAACAAGGCCTGGCTGCCGGAGATGGTCGGCTTCACCCCGCCCGGCGGGGTCTATACCCATATCGTCGGGATCGACCTGGTCCGCACCGGGCCGGACGAGTTCCTGGTGCTGGAAGACAATGCCCGCACCCCCTCGGGCGTCAGCTACATGCTGGAAAATCGCGAGACGATGATGGCGATGTTTCCGGAGCTGTTCACCCGGATCAAGGTCCGCCCGGTCAGCAATTATCCCCGCCGGCTGGCCAAGAGCCTGTCGGCCTGCGCCCCGCCCTGCGCCTCCGCCAACCCGACCGTCGCGGTGCTGACGCCGGGGATCTACAATTCGGCCTATTTCGAACACGCCTTCCTCGCCGACCAGATGGGCGCGGAGCTGGTCGAGGGCAGCGACCTGCGCGTCATCGACGGGCGGGTGCAGATGCGCACCACCAAGGGGTTCGAGCCGATCGACGTGCTCTACCGCCGCGTCGATGACGAATTCCTCGATCCGCTGACCTTCAACCCCGACAGCCTGCTGGGCGTGCCCGGCATGATGGATGTCTATCGCGCCGGCCGGGTGACGATCGCCAATGCGCCGGGAACCGGCGTTGCCGACGACAAGGCGATCTATTCCTTCATGCCCGAGATCGTCGAATTCTACACCGGCGAGAAGCCGCTGCTGCCCAACGTCCAGACCTGGCGCTGCGCCGATCCGGACAGCCTGAAATACGTTCTCGACCGCCTGCCGGAGCTGGTCGTGAAGGAGGTGCACGGCTCGGGCGGCTACGGGATGCTGATCGGCCCGACCGCGACCCGGCGCGAGATCGCGCTGTTCCGCGAGAAGCTGGCCGCCGACCCGGACAATTACATCGCCCAGCCGACGCTGTCGCTGTCCACCTGCCCGATCTTCACCCGGCAGGGCCTCGCCCCGCGCCATGTCGACCTGCGCCCCTTCGTGCTGGTCTCGCCCGACGGGATCGACATCACCCCCGGCGGGCTGACCCGGGTGGCGCTGAAGAAGGGCTCGCTGGTGGTCAATTCCAGCCAGGGCGGAGGCACCAAGGACAGCTGGGTGCTCGACGATTGATGGCTGCCGGCGCGCCAGCGGGGCCATTGCGGGCCGCGAGGATCCGGGGGCGGAGGGCTGACCGATGCTAGGACGCGTCGCCAATGGCATGTTCTGGATGTACCGCTATCTGGAACGGGCCGAGAACACTTCGCGCCTGCTCGCCGCCGGGCACCGGATGGCGCTGACCCGCGGCGCCGACGTCGCCGACGAGGAATGGCGCTCGGTGCTGACCACGCTGGGGATGCTGCGCCAGTACCAGGCGCAGAACGACGATTTCGCCGGCGCCCATGTCTGCGACTTCGTGCTCCGCTCGCGCGCCAACGGCCAGAGCGTGCTGTCGATGTTTGAACGCGCGCGCACCAATGCCCGCACCTGCCGCTCGGCCATCACCACCGAGGTGTGGGAAGCGGTCAATGAAGGCTGGATGGCGCTGCGCGACCTGCTCGCCCGGCCGGTGCGCGATTCCAGCCTCAACGCGGCGCTGAGCGCGATCCGCCGCGAATCGACGCTGGCGCGCGGCGCCACCCACGGCTCGATGATGCGCAACGAAGTCTATTCCTTCGTCCGCGCCGGCACCTTCATCGAACGCGCCGACAACACCGCGCGCATTCTCGATGTCAAATATTACCTGCTGCTGCCCTCGCTGTCCTATGTCGGCACCCCGCTAGACACCGGGCAGTGGGACAACGTGCTGCGCTCGGTTTCGGGGGAGCGCGCCTATCGCTGGCTCAATGCCGGGCGGATGGACGCGCGCTCGATCGCCGAACTGCTGATCCTCGACGACCGCTTTCCGCGCAGCCTCGCCTTCTGCTATGCGGCGATGCGGC
The DNA here is from genome assembly GCA_014359685.1 of Porphyrobacter sp. Taxonomy (GTDB): domain Bacteria; phylum Pseudomonadota; class Alphaproteobacteria; order Sphingomonadales; family Sphingomonadaceae; genus Croceibacterium. Next base: position 5,684 of record JACIYY010000028.1, read on the forward strand.
AGAACCTTGCCGCGCTGGCCCGCCTCCACGGGCACGAAGGCCCCGCCCAGGCGCTGATGCGGGAGGCTGACCAGAGGCTGACCGGCTGCACGGTAGAGGACATCTTCGACCAGGGGCTGCACCAGTTCCTGGTCGACTTCATCGCCCGCAACCAGGCGGTGGCCAATGCCATCGCCGACCAATACCGCTTTATCGCCTGACCGCCGCCCGCAAGGGCAGCCCGAATGCCACAGGACCCCCGATGCGCCTCGCCATTCGCCACACCACCCGATACCGCTTCCAGCAGCCGGTGCGCTACGGGCTGCAGCGGCTGCGGCTGACCCCCAAGACCACGCAGGGGCAGGAGATCGTCGACTGGACGATGACCTTCGATGGCGCGCACCAGGAACTGTCCTACGACGATCAGAACTTCAACCGGGTCATCCTCGCCGGGGTCGAGGAAGGGGTGCAGGAGGTCACGATCAGCTGCAACGGCGTGGTCCGCACAGAGGACCGGGCCGGCGTCATCGGCCACCATTCGGGCCATCTGCCGCTCTGGGCGTTCCTCGGCCAGACCCCGCTGACCCGGCCCGGCCCGCGCATCCGCCAGCTGATCGCCTCGGTCGGCCGCAGCGCAGACGGCATGGTGCCCACGCTCCACAACCTGTCCTCCGCGATCCTCGAACGGGTGCCCTACAGGACCGGCGGAACCGCGGTCACCACCACTGCCGAGGAGGCGGTCGGCGCCGGACAGGGCGGCGTGTGCCAGGATCATGCCCATATCTTCATCGCCGCAGCCCGGTCGCTGGATATTCCGGCACGCTATGTCAGCGGCTACCTGATGCTCAACGACCGGGTCGAGCAGCACGCCACCCACGCCTGGGCCGAAGCCTGGGTGCAGGGGCTGGGCTGGGTCGGGTTCGACATCTCCAACGGCATCAGCCCCGACCCGCGATATGTGCGCGTCGCCACCGGCCGCGACTATCGCGATGCCGCGCCGATCACCGGCATCAGCTACGGCGCGGTGACCGAGGATTTGATCGTCGATCTGGCGGTGGAACAGCAGGCGCCCGATCAGAGCCAGAGCCAGTCGCAGAGCGGCGGCGGCAGCCAGAGCCAGTCGCAGAGCGAGGGCGGCAGCCAGAGCCAGTCGCAGAGCGAGGGCGCCGGCGGCACGCCCGCTCCGGCTCCCGACGCCGCGCCTGCACAGCACCAGCGCGATGCGCGCAGCCAGGGCCAGCAGCATTCGGCGCAACAGCAGGTCGGACCGGGTGCCTGACGGATTGCGGTCGCGGCGCGGCGGGCCTACCCGTCGGTGTTTGCGAACGGGACAGGCAGGATACACAAATGACCTATTGCGTGGGCATGGTGCTCGACCGCGGGCTGGTGCTGATGAGCGACACGCGCACCAATTCGGGCGTCGACAACATCTCGGTGTTCCGCAAGATGTTCCACTGGTCGGTGCCCGGCCAGCGGCTGATCGCGATGATGACCGCCGGCAACCTCGCCACCACCCAGGCGGTGATCAGCCGGCTGGAGGAGCGGACCAAGCACCCGCGCGAGCGTCAGAACTCGCTGATGGAGCTGCCGACCATGTTCCAGGTCGCGGTGGAGACCGGCAAACTGCTGCGCGAGACCGTGCGCGAGACCCAGAACGAGAACGGCGCCAGCGGCAAGGGCCGCTTCACCGCCTCGATCATCCTCGCCGGCCAGATCAAGGGCATGGAACCGCGCCTGTTCCTCGTCTATCCTGAAGGCAATTTCATCGAAGCGAGCTTCGACACCCCGTTCTTCCAGATCGGCGAGACCAAATATGGCCGCCCGATCATCCTTCGCGGCTATGAACGCACGATGAGCTTCGAGGATGCGGTCAAGCTGCTGATGGTCAGCTTCGACTCCACCCTCAAGGCGAACCTGTCGGTCGGCCTGCCGCTCGACCTGCTGGTGGTGGAGCGCGACGGCTTCGCGCCGCTGCACGAGAAGCGGGTCGAGAGCAACGATCCTTATTTCGAGGCGATCTCCTCCAGCTGGAGCGATGCGCTGCGCCGGGCGTTCCACTCGCTGCCCGATTACAGCTTCTACCAGCCCCACCTGTAGCGATTCGCGCCCACCGCCGGGCCGTGGACACCCTGCAAAAGCCCCTACGTGGTCTTCCGGAGGCTCGCCGGCCTGCCGATTGCTCCAATCTGGAGGAAATACAGCGCCGCGTTTGCGCGGGTTCCCGCCGCCGGCGCTGCGGATTGCCTCCAATCCGGAGGC
>JACIYY010000280.1 GCA_014359685.1 Porphyrobacter sp.
ATCCGTTTAGGACGAATCGGTTCCAACCGTGGCACAGCCGTGTCGGCTGTTGAAAGGGTACGCTTGTGCCTTTCTAGGCTCAGCGGTGTGCGTTAGGGTGGGCCATGCTGTCCGGTCCCGCTGTGTCTGGCGTCGAACGCTCGCTGTCGGGCAAGGCCTGGCGCTGGCGCGGCGGCAACATGGCGCTGTCGGGTGGCGTCGCCGGGCTGGAGGACGATCTCCTCACGCAGCTGCTGCTGGCGCGCGGGGTGGCGCGCGAGGATCTTGCCCGCCAGCGCACCCCCGGCCTGCGCCACTTCCTGCCCGATCCCTCGATCCTCAACGACATGGATCGCGCGGCCGACCGCATTGCGGCGGCGATCGTCGCGCGCGAACAGGTGACGATCTACGGCGATTACGATGTCGACGGCGCGACCAGCGCGGCGCTGCTGATCCGCCTGTTCCGCCTGCTCGGCCACGATGCGGCGGCCTACATCCCCGATCGGCTGTCGGAAGGCTATGGCCCCAGCGGCGAGGCGCTGCTGCGGCTGGGCGCGGCCGGCTCAACGCTGGTGGTCACGGTCGATTGCGGGGCGATGGCGCACGAGCCGCTGGCCGCCGCGCACCAGGCCGGGATCGACGTGATCGTGGTCGACCACCACAAATGCGCGCCCGAGCTTCCCCGCGCCTATGCGCTGGTCAATCCCAACCGGCTGGACGAGAGCGAAGAGGGCGCGGCGCATGGCCATCTCGCGGCGGTGGGCGTGGCCTTCCTGCTGGCGGTGGCGGTGGTGCGCACGCTGCGGCAGCAGGGCTTCTTTTCCATCGCCGAGGGCCGGGCGGAGCCGGATCTGTTCTCGCTGCTCGATCTGGTGGCTTTGGGCACGGTGGCCGATGTCGCGGCGATCCGCGGCCTCAACCGCGCCTTTGTCGCTCAGGGGCTGAAGGTGATGGCGCGGCGCAGCAACACCGGCCTTGCCGCACTGATCGACGCCAGCCGGCTGAGCCGCGCGCCCAGCTGCAGCGATTGCGGCTTCGCGCTCGGCCCCCGGATCAACGCCGGCGGCCGGGTGGGCGAGGCATCGCTCGGCGTGCGCCTGCTGACCACCCCCGATCCCGACGAGGCGCGGGCGATCGCCGAACAGCTGTCTGCCCTCAACGAGGAGCGGCGCGCCATCGAACAGGCGGTGCAGACAGCGGCGGAAGAGCAGCTGCCGGGTCAGCACAACCGCGCGGTGGTGACGCTGGCGGGCGCAGGCTGGCATCCCGGCGTGATCGGCATCGTCGCCGGACGGATCAAGGAGCGGACCGGCAAGCCGGTGATCGTCATCGCGCTCGACCCGCTGACCGGGCTCGGCAAGGGGAGCGGCCGCTCGATCGCCGGAGTGGACCTGGGCGCGGCGATCATCGGTGCGCGCGAGGCCGGGCTGCTGGCGGCGGGCGGTGGGCACGCAATGGCCGCCGGGCTGACGGTGTCCGCGGGGCGGGTGGGAGAGCTGGCGGACTGGCTCGACCGGCAGCTTGCCAGCGCCGTCGCGCGCGCCTCGGGGGATCGAGACACCCTGCTCGACCTGTCGGTTGCGCCGGGCGGGCTGACCCCGCAGCTGGTCGAGGTGCTCGACAGCGCCGGCCCGTTCGGGATCGGCTGGCCGGGGCCGCGGATCGCGGTCGGCCCGGTGCATGTGGTGCGCGCCGATATCGTCGGCAGCAGTCATGTGCGGCTGGTCGCCGGCGGGGCGGACGGCGCCTCCTTGAAGGCGATCGGCTTCCGGATGGCTGAAACCGATCTCGGGCAGGCGTTGCTCCACGGCGCACGCGGCCGGCGGCTGTGGCTGGCGGGGCGCGCGAAGATCGACGATTGGGGCGGCACGCCGCGCGCGGAACTGCATCTGGAGGACGCAGCCTGGGCCGACGGGTAGGCACCCCTCCGGGCCTGGTCCCTGCGCTCTTGACCGCCCCTGCCCACACCCCTAAGTGCGCCGCTCGCCTTCGGGCGTGGCCCCTTCGTCTAAGGGTTAGGACGCGGCCCTTTCACGGCTGAAATACGGGTTCGAATCCCGTAGGGGTCACCAGCCTGGGACGCGAGAACATGGCTTTGGCCCCTTCGTCTAGCGGTTAGGACGCGGCCCTCTCACGGCTGAAACACGGGTTCGATTCCCGTAGGGGTCACCAGTCAAGCGACTTATCATGTTGTTTTGCACGATAATTACAAAAATCACGGAAACCGATACCACAGGTGTTCACACATTTTGCGCGGGACCTGATGGCTCGATTCGAGCTTCCGTGGGACGGCTTTCAGCCAATCCTACTCTGTCATATTAACAGCTTATGCCCCATCCGCTGATCCAGCACGGCTATCGTCACGCTGGCTCGTCACGATAAAGGCTGCGGCCTATGACGTAGGCTGAACGCCACGGTGGCTATTCTTTATCGGCCTTCGGCAGCGGCTTGTCCTTTATGTAGGCCCACACCCCCCCGCCCTTTTCATCGGCCCTCGCATCAATCTCGATAAGCAACCGCGCGGTCTCGTCTTCGGTCGCTCCGATCACATTCGACATGGTCTTTAGCGAACGCCACCCTTGCGGGCCGGGGTTGGCGAGCATGGCGCGAAGAACGGCCTTGCGCTTGTCATCCCGTCGTCGCGCT
>JACIYY010000281.1 GCA_014359685.1 Porphyrobacter sp.
GGATACGAGGAGACGCGGGCCAGCGATGGCACCAAGCTGTTCGCCGGGACGATCACCGTCGGCGGTGAACAGCAATCGGTCAGCGGGCGCGGCAAGGGACTGGTTTCGTCGGTGCTGGCGACCCTGCGCCAGACCTTCGGGGTCGCGCTGGAGGTGCTCGATTACAGCGAGCACGCGCTCGGCAAGGGCAGCGATGCGCGCGCCGCCGCCTATCTCGAATGCGCGCTGCCCGATGGCCGCATCGTGTGGGGCGTGGGCGTGGACGAGGACGTGGCGACCGCGAGCGTGCGCGCGATCCTGTCCGCCGCCAACGGCGCCGCGCAGCAGGGTTGAACTGCGACCTGCCGCGCGGCCTGCCCCTCAGTGGCAGGTGGTTGCGGGCTCCTGGGCGCACGCTGGTGCGGCGGGCATCGGCATCACCAGCGGCTCGGGCAGCGGGTGGGTCGCCCAGTGGGCGAACAGCGGCGCCTCGCCCTCCCCGGCGCCGCTGCCGGGCGCGATCGGTTCGGCCGGGATGGTGATCGCGGTGCCTGCCCACAGCGCATCGGCCATCGCGTCGAGCTCGGCGAAGTCGAGCCCATGGCCGACCGGATCGTGGCGGTTGAGCCGCATCTGCCGCCGGTCCGCCGCCAGCAGGCGCCGCCGCAACGCGCGTTGCAACAGGTCGAGCCGCATCCGCGCCTGATCGAGCGCGATCTCCGGCGCCAGCAGCCGCAGCCGCGACCAATCGGTCTCGATCTGGCCGACCCGTTCGGCGACAACCCCGTTGTAATCGCGATGCGGGCCGCGATGCAGCGGCATCCGCATCCGCAGTGCCGCCTCGTCGCTCGACGGCAGCAGCAGGCCGTTGCTGCGGAAATCGTCGAAGCCGATCCTGTCGCGGCCGATATGGTCGAACAATCGCCCGAAGGCGTTCTGCTGCAGCAACTGCCGGGGCAACAGATGATGCCGCTGCATCCCTGGCTGATAGCCGGGTGAATCCCGTCGGTTGACAGACCTGAACGGCAGCTTCTTCCGCACCACGGACGAGCCGCGCGCGAGATTGAGCACGGGAATGCGGCGGTCCCCCTCTTATTCTCGCCACACCCCCACAAAGTGCCCGTTCGTCGAGGGTGCCAGCAGCAGCGGCTCCCCGCCCGGTCCGGCGAGGCGCACCGGCTCGTCTAGCCTGCCGTTATCCACAAGCCAATGCAGCAATCGCAGCGCCAATCGCGCCGCCGCCGCGCGATCACCGGCCAGCGTGGGGTCGATCCGCAGCTCCTGCCCGGTGAACAGTGCCAACCCTTCGCTCTGCAAGCCGCCATCCTGCGTGGGCGCAAGCGCAGTCAGGCCGAGGCCGGGGAACGCGCCGCCCTCAATCCAGCGGGTGACCGATTCGCGGAAATGGCCCGCGCCGCTCCAGGTGCGGGCGGCGTGCCAGGCGACCACCTGCACCCCCGGCAAGGCAGCGAGCCGCGCGGCCAGCCATGCCATCTGCCGCAGCACCGGCAGCATCCGGCTCCCTGCGGCGATGTGGGGGCCGGGCCGGAGCCGGATTGCCTCCAGCGGCTGGTCCTGCACCTGCCCCGGCAGGCCATAGAGATGGCCGCGCGGCGGCAGGGGCATCGGGTCACCCGGCGTCAGTCCGTCGAGGTCGAAGGTCAGGCCGTTGGTCAGCAGCTCGATCCACCGCACTGTCGGCGCCGCGCCGGGCAGTGCCTCTTCGGGTGCATCGGGCTCCAGGCTGACGACGAAGCTGGGGTCGCTGTCGGCGAGCGCGCGAATCTGCTCCGCCCCGGGGCGGCGGCCGGGAGCGAACAGAAGAGAAGCCACCGATGCGCTCGCACCAGCGCCGAAATCTTGCACGCTGGAGATGCGTCGGCCCCCTTCCCGCTTGGCTGGTTTCCTTGGACACGAAATCCGCGTCAGGTCGAGTCTGCGGGGTGAGGGTTGTATCCGTTTAGGACGAATCGGTTCCAACCGTGGCACAGCCGTGTCGGCTGTT
>JACIYY010000282.1 GCA_014359685.1 Porphyrobacter sp.
AAGGAGATCGAGATCGGCTTCCCGGCCGCAGGGCAAACCGAATTCGACTTCATCAGCGGCCTTGTCGGCTCGGGCCGCATTCCCGACGACGTGACCGTGCAGGTGCTGACGCAGGCGCGCGCCGACCTGATCGAGCGTTCCTTCGACAGCCTCGCCGGCGCCCACCGCGCCATCGTCCATGTCTACAACGCGGTCAGCCCGGCCTGGCGCGACATCGTCTTCCGGATGAGCCGCGCTCAGGTGAAGGAGATCGCCATCGACGCGGCCAGGCTGCTGCGCGACCACGCGGCCGCGCGGCCCGGCACGGACTGGCATTTCCAGTACAGCCCGGAAACCTTCTCGACCGCCGAACTCGATTTCAGCCTGGAGGTGTGCGAGGCGGTGATGGACGTGCTCGCCCCCACGGCGGAGCGGCCGATCATTCTCAACCTGCCGGCCACGGTGGAGGCGGCGACCGCCAACATCTATGCCGACCAGATCGAATATTTCACCCGCAACCTGCCCCGCCGCGACGCTGCGGTGATCAGCCTGCATACCCACAACGATCGCGGCACCGGCGTCGCCGCGGCGGAGCTGGGGCTGATGGCCGGCGCCGACCGGGTCGAAGGCTGCCTGTTCGGCAACGGCGAGCGCACCGGCAATTGCTGCCTGGTGACAGTCGCTCTCAACATGTACACGCAAGGTGTTGATCCGGGCTTGGATTTTTCGGAGATCGACCGGATCATCGAAACGGTCGAATATTGCAACCAGCTGCCTGTCCATCCGCGCCATCCCTATGGTGGAGAGCTGGTCTTCACGGCCTTTTCGGGCAGCCATCAGGACGCCATCAAGAAGGGGTTCGAAGCGCAGGAGGCGCAGAACGATGAGCTGTGGCGCGTGCCTTACCTGCCGATCGACCCCGCCGATCTGGGCCGCAATTACGAGGCGGTGATCCGCGTCAATTCGCAGAGCGGCAAGGGCGGCTTTGCCTGGGTGCTGGAACAGAGCCAGGGCCTCAAGCTGCCCAAGCGGTTGCAGATCGACTTCTCCCGCCATGTCCAGCGCCTGGCGGACGAACTCGGACGAGAACTCAACGCCGCCGACATCTGGGACAGCTTCCGCAAGGCCTATCACCTGAACGGCGAAGGGCAGCCCTTCGGCCTCGTCGGATACGAGGAGACGCGGGCCAGCGATGGCACCAAGCTGTTCGCCGGGACGATCACTGTCGGCGGTGAACAGCAATCGGTCA
>JACIYY010000283.1 GCA_014359685.1 Porphyrobacter sp.
GGTGAGGCAGTAATCGACCAGCGCGGCGAGGTGCTCGTCCTCCTCCAGCACCGCCAGCCGCTGGAAGCTGCCGATGCGGATATGCGAATGCGACAGGCGGACCAGCACGGCCGAGCGGGTGGGGGAGGGCTCGTCGCCGCGCCACAGCGCCTCGCCGGTCTCGATCACGCTGAAGGTCTTGGAGGTATAGACCCCCAGCGCCTCCAGCATCTCGGTCGCCAGAATCTCGCGCACCGCGCCTTTCAGGGTCAGCCGTCCGTCGGCGGTGCGGCTGTAGGGGGTGGTGCCGCTGCCCTTGGTGCCGAGGTCGAGGAGGCGATCGGACCCATCGCGAAGCTGCGCGAAGAGGAAGCCGCGCCCGTCGCCGATCTCGGGATTGTACACCTGGAACTGGTGGCCGTGATAGCGCAGCGCCAGCGGCTGCGGCAGATTGTCCGGCAGCGGATCGAAGCGGGCGAAGTGGCGCAGCCATTGCTCGTCCGACAGCGAGTCCAGACCGACCGCGCAGTCCCAGCGGTGGTTGCGGAAGCGCAGCTCGGCGGACGGGAACTCGGCGGCGGCTACGGGATCGGCCAGCCATGGCGCCAGCGGCAGGATCTGCGGGTCGGGCCGGTAGGGCGCCGGTTGCGGAGGAGCGGGCATCGCCGCTAAGTGGCCCCGCAGCGGCCAGCGCGCAACCACGGGCGCAGCAACGGGTCACACAATCCGGGGGCAGGGAACGAGCATGGCCGAACAGGGCGTCAGCGACAACTTCACCGACAGGGAGTGGACCAGCACCGACGGGCTGGTGCTGCGCTATCGCGACCATCACGGCAGCGCCGACCGCCCGGCGATCCTGTGCATCCCCGGCCTGACCCGCAACGCCCGCGATTTCGAGCCGGTGGTGGCGGCCTTCGCCGGGGAGTGGCGGGTGGTGTGCCCGGACCTGCGCGGGCGCGGGCAGAGCGATTATGCCCGCGACAGCGCCAGCTACGTGCCGGCGCGCTATGTCGAGGACGTGCTCGGCCTGCTCGATGCGGCGGGGCTGGACCGGGTGGTGGCGATCGGCACCTCGCTGGGCGGGCTGGTGACGCTGCGGCTGGCGCTGGTCGCGCCCGAGCGGCTGGCGGCGGCGGTGCTGAACGATATCGGGCCCAAGGTGGAACGGGCGGGGCTGGACCGCATCCGCGAGAGCGTGGGGCAGGGGCGCAGCTTCCCCACCTGGGTCCATGCGGCGCGCGCGCTGAAGGAGCAGATGGGGGCGGTCTATCCTGATTATGCGCTGTCGGACTGGCTGCGCCTCGCCAAGCGGCTGATGTGCATCGGTGCAGGCGGGCGCATCACCTTCGATTACGACATGCGGATCGCCGAGCCGTTCGAGGCCCCTCCGCCCGAGGAGCCGGTCGACCTGTGGGCGGCGCTGCGGGCGCTGGCGGGCCGGCCGGTGCTGGCGATCCGGGGCGCGCTGTCGGATATCCTGTCGGCCGAGACGCTGGCGCGGATGGCGCGCGAGCTGCCGGGGCTGGAGACGGTCACCGTGCCGCGCACCGGCCATGTGCCAACGCTGGACGAGCCGGAGGCGCAGGCGGCGATCGCCCGGCTGCTGGCGCGGGTGACATGAATGCCGCGCGGCCGGCGCCGCGACCGGTCCGCATCCTGCATTGCCTCTCGCCCGAAGCCGGCGCGATCCCGGCGCGCTGCGCGAGCGTGATCGAGGCGCTGGGCGCCGGGGTCGAGCACACGATCGTCGGCGGGGAGGGAGCCGCGCGCCCGGCCGGGGCTGGTGGCCTGCCGGCGGGCGTCGGGATCGCACGGCCGCCCTTCCCGCCGCTGGCCGGGCGGCCGTGGCCGGGGCGGCTCAAGCGGCTGGCGGCGGCGATGGCGGGGTATGATTTGCTGTGCAGCTGGGGCGCGGGCGCGCTCGACGCGGCGCTGGCGCAGACCCTGTTCGCCGATGTCTATCGGCTGGCGCCGCTGGTCCATCACGAGGATGCGGCAGCGGCGGAGGCCCGCCCGCGCTCGGTGCTGATGCGCCGCATCGCGCTGGGCCGGACCGCCGCGCTGGTGGTGCCGAGCCGCGCGGCGGAGCGGATCGCGCTGGGCCAGTGGCAGCAGCCGCGCGGCCGGGTGCGGCTGATCCCACAGGGGATCGACACCGCTGCGCTCGCCGCCATCCCCCGGCGCGACGCGGTGCCGGGGCTGGTCAAGCGGCGCGGCGAGCTGTGGCTGGGAACGCTGGCTGCGCCGGGCGGAGCGGCGGCGCTGGTGGCGCTGGTCCGCGCGCTGGCCGCTCTGCCCGAGCAATGGCAGCTGGTGATCGCGGGCGAGGCGGAGCGCGCACCGATCATGGCCGCTGCCGAAGCCTGCGCGATCGACCACCGGGTCCACCTGATCGGATCGTCGGGCCGCGCGCCGCCCTTCGGCTTGTTCGACCTGTTTGCGCCGGTCGGCGGCGATGCCATCCGCGAGGCGATGGCCGCCGGCCTGCCGGTGCTCGCGCCCAGCGAGGGAGAGGCGGCGGAGCTGCTCGCCAGTGAGAACGCCGCGTTCCTCGCCCCGAGCGAGGAGGAGCGCGCCGCCGCTCTCGCGCGGCTGGCCTCCGATGACGCGCTGCGCCGCCGGGTGGGGGAGGCGAACCGGGGCAAGGCCCGCGCCGAATTCGACGAGCGGCGCATGGCCGCGCGGCTGGTCGCGCTCTATCGCGGGCTGCTGCCGGGTCGCTGAGGGCCACGGCCGGCCGGCCCGCTCTTCATCGCGCGTTCACGCCGCTGTGGGACATCGGCGCGCAAGACATTGCATCGCGGCCGCCATCGGCTAAACAGCGCCGCCCGATGCGCCCCGGCAACCCCTCCATACCCTTCAGGTAGACCCCCTTGGCCCTCTCCCCCGACACGCCGCCAGCCCGCGAGGACAAGCTCGCCGTCCGCCAGGCGGCCGAGCGCGACGTGCTGCTGCGCGAAGTGGACGAGGCGGTCCGGCGCGAGCAGATGGAGGGTGCCGCCCGCCGGTACGGGCTGATCGTCGGCGGGGTGGTGCTGGCCGCGCTGATCGCGTTCGGTGCATGGCTGCTGTGGCGCGACCGGATGGAGACGCAGGCCGAAAGGCGTTCCGAACAGCTGGTCACCGCCTTCGATGAGATCGACGGCGGCGCGCTGGCGCAGGCCGATGCCGAACTGGCGCCGCTCGCCACCGGAGAGGGCGATGCCGCCGCTGTCTCCGCCGCGCTGGCGCGCGCCGCCATCGCCCTGCGCGACGACCGCGCGGACGAGGCGGCGGCGATCTACGAGGCGGTGGCCGCGCAGGATTCCGCGCCGCAGCCCTATCGCGACCTGGCGACGATCCGCTGGGCGGCGGCGCGCTTCGACGAGGTGCCGGCGGAGGCGATCGTCGAGCGGCTGCGGCCGCTGGCGGTGCCCGGCGGCGCCTGGTTCGGCAGCGCCGGCGAGCTGCTGGCGATGGCCTATCTGAAGCAGGGGCGCGCCGATCTGGCCGGGCCGCTGCTGGCCGCCATCGCCAGGGATGACGATGTGCCCGAGACGCTGCGGTCGCGCACCCGCCAGCTCGCCGGGCTGCTGGGCGTCGATGCGGTCGAGGATGATGCGGCCGGGGATGATGCGGCCGGTGTGGCCGCGCCGGCGCCGTCGCCCGGATCGACGCCCGCCTCCGCCGCGCCGCCGGTCGCGCCCGAATGAAGAAGGGTCGATTGACGATGACGAATGCCCGCCTGCCCCGCCGCGCCGCCCGCCTGCTGCTGATCGTTCCGCTGGGCCTGTCGCTGGCGGCCTGCGGGGTGTTCGGCGGCGGTGACAAGCCGACCACGCCGACGGTCGGCAACCGCACCCCGATCCTGTCGCGCATCGCCTCTGCGGTGGAGCCCGATCCGGCGCTCGCCAATGTCAGCATCGTGCTGCCCCCGCCGCAGACCAATGCCGAATGGCCGCAGGCCGGCGGCAATGCCGCCAATGCTGCCGGACACGTCGCGCTGGCGGCCGCGCCGGTGCGGGTGTGGACCGCCGACATTGCCGGCTCCAGCAAGCGCCGCCGGCTCGCCGCCGCGCCGGTGATCGGGGGTGGGGCGCTCTACGCGATGGACACCGCGGGCAGGATCCACGCCTTCGACGCCGCCACCGGCGCGCGCCGCTGGTCGCACCAGGTCGAGGTCGGGCGCGAGCTGGAAGGGGCGCTGTTCGGCGGCGGCGCCGCCTATGCCGAGGGGCGGGTCTATGCCACCACCGGCGCCGGCGATGTCGTGGCGCTGGACGCCGAGACCGGCGCGGAGGTGTGGCGCACCCGCCCCGCCGGGCCGCTGCGCGGATCGCCGACCCTCGCCTTCAACTCCGTCTATGTGATGACGCAGGACAACCAGATCCACGCGCTGCGCCAGAGCGACGGCTCGCCGATCTGGCAGGATGCCGCCGCCACCGGCCAGTCGGGGGTGTTCGGCGTGGCCGCGCCCGCCGCCGCGCAAGGGACGGTGATCGCCGGCTATTCCTCGGGCGAGCTGGTCGCCTATCGCTACGAGAACGGGCGCAACCTGTGGTCCGACGCGCTGGCGCGGACATCGATCTCGACCGAAGTGGGCGCGCTGACCGATGTCGATGCCGATCCGATCATCGACCGGGGCCGCGTCTATGCGCTGGGGCAGGGCGGGCGCATGGCCGCCTACGAGCTGCTGACCGGGCAGCGGATCTGGGAGCTCAACCTGTCGGGCATCTCCACCCCGGCGATCGCGGGCGAGTGGATCTTCACCCTGACCGACGATTCGCGCCTGCTGGCGATCGCCCGCGCCACCGGGCGGGTGAAGTGGATCACCCAGCTGCCGCGCTGGCGCGACCCGGAGGACCGGACCGGGCCGATCTTCTGGACCGGCCCGGTGCTGGCCGGCGACCGGCTGTGGATCGCCAGCTCCAGAGGCGAGGTCCGCTCGGTCGATGCGTTCACCGGCGCGGTGGCGGAGTTCACGCGGCTGGACAACCCGGTCTCGCTGCCGCCGGTGGTGGCCGCCGCGACGCTCTACATCCTCGACGATGGCGGCCGGATCAGCGCCTGGCGCTAAGCCTCAGGCGTTGCCGACCACGTAGCAGCCGGCCGCGACCAGCAGCCCGGCAAAGCGGTTGGAGCGGAAGCGGGCGAGCGGATTGGCGGGGTCGGCAGGGTCGAGGCTCGCCGCCTGCCAGCCCAGATGCGCGGCCGCCGGCAGCACCGCCAGCGCCGCCAGCGGGTCGCCGCGCAGCCACCAGAAGGCGAGCGCCCACAGCCCCGCCGCCGCCGCGTAGAACCCGGCCACGCCCGCGCGCACCCGCGTGCCGAGGCGCAGCGCGCTGGAGCGGATGCCGACCAGCGCATCGTCCTCGCGGTCCTGCAGGGCATAGATCGTGTCGTAGCCGATGCACCAGCACACCGCGCCGGCATAGAGCGCCGCCAGCACCTCCCACCGGTCCGAGCGCAGGGCGACCCAGCCGACCGGCGCGCCCCAGGTGAACACCAGCCCCAGCCACGCTTGCGGCCACCAGGTGATCCGCTTCATGAACGGATAGGCAGCGACCAGCAGCAGGCTCCCAAGCGCCACCAGCTGCGCCTGCCAGCGCAGCTGGAGCAGCGCCGCCAGCCCCACCAGGCACAGCGCCAGCAGCCACAGCCAGGCCGCGGTCAGGCTCACCCTGCGGCTGGCCAGCGGGCGGGCGGCGGTGCGCGCCACCTGCCGGTCGAGATCGGCATCGA
>JACIYY010000284.1 GCA_014359685.1 Porphyrobacter sp.
GGCCAGCGGGCGGGCGGCGGTGCGCGCCACCTGCCGGTCGAGATCGGCATCGACGATGTCGTTATAGACGCAGCCCGCCCCGCGCATGGCGATGGCCCCGACCAGCAGCCAGCCGAGCAGCCCCCATTGCGGGCCGGTGCCGGCCAGCCACACGCCCCAGGCGCAGGGCCAGAACAGCAGCCACCAGCCGATCGGCCGGTCGAACCGCGCCAGCAGCGCATAGTCGCGCCAGCGCGCCGGCAGGCGGGCGACGAGGCCGCGATGCTCGCTGTCGGGCGGGGTCGGTTCGGCCATCCCCCGCGCCGTAGTCCAGCCGGCGCGCCCCCGAAAGGGGACAGGCCGCTTGCGCCGCGTTGGCCGACGCGCAACAAGCAGAGCGATCCGCCCCTGCCCGAAGGCTTGCCGATGCGCCCGCTCTTGCCCCGCCTGACCGCCACCCTTGCTCTCGCCCTCGCATTCGCCGCCCCGCTGGCTGCGCAGGAGGGCGGCCCGACGACGGAGGCAGGGCGCGAAGCGCTGACGATCCTGCGCGAGGCGATCGAGGTGCCGACCGTGGCGGGTCGCGGACAGGTGCCGGCGTTGGCCGCGGCGCTGACCGCGCGGCTGGTCGCGGCCGGCTTCGCGCCTGCTGACGTGGCCTTCGTGCCGGTGGGCGAGACCGGCTACCTCACTGCCCGCTATCCGGGCCGCGACCGCGCCGCCGCGCCGATCGTGGTGCTCGCCCATATGGATGTGGTGGAAGCGAGGCCCGAGGATTGGGAGCGCGACCCCTTCGCCGCCATCGTCGAGGACGGCTATGTCTTCGGGCGCGGCGCGCTCGACAACAAGGGCGATCTGGCGATGGTTACCGCAGCGATGATCGACCTGAAGCGCGAAGGCTGGGTGCCGGGCCGCGATGTCGTGCTGCTGCTGACCGGCGACGAGGAGACGCAGATGGCGACCACCGCCGCCGCCGCGCAGGCGCTGCGGGGCGCAGGCCTGGTGCTGAACGCCGATTCGGGCGGCGGCGAGCTGGCACCCGACGGCACCCCGTTCGCCTATACGGTGCAGGCCGGGGAGAAGACCTATGCCGATTTCCGCCTGACGCTGACCGATCCCGGCGGCCATTCCAGCCGGCCCGGCGCCACCAACGCCATCGCCGCGATGAGCGCCGCGCTGACCGCCATCGCGCAGCACCGCTTTCCCCCGCAGCTCAGCCCGCTGACCAAGGCCTTCTGGGAAGGCACCGCCGCGCAGGCCGAGCCGGAGCTGGCCGCCGCAATGCGCGCCTTCGCCGCCGATCCGGGCGATGCCGCCGCGGCCGAGGCGCTGTCGGCGCGGCGCGAATATGTCGGCCTGGTCCGCACCACCTGCGTGCCGACGATGGTAAAGGGCGGTCACGCCCCCAACGCGCTGCCCCAGTCGGTCACCGCCAATGTCAATTGCCGGATCTTCCCCGGCACCTCCCGCGCCGAGGTGCAGGCGGTGCTGACGGAGCTGGTCGCCAATCCCGCCATCGCCATCGCCTTTCAGGACAACGGCACGCTCGAATCGCTGGAATCCCCGCTCCAGCCGGAGATCATGGCGGCGATCCGCACCGCCGTGGAGGAGCGCGCGCCCGGCCTCGCCATCGTCCCCGGCATGAGCGCGGGGGCGACCGATTCGATGCATTTCCGCGCGCTCGGCATCCCGGCGCTGGGGGTCTCGGCCGCATTCCTGAAGCCAGAGGATGATTTCGCGCACGGCTTGAACGAGCGTCTGCCGCTGGCGACGATCGATCCCGGCGTGCGGCAGTGGAAGACGATGCTGCGCGCCATCGCGCAATAGCCCCGCCCCCGCTGATGCCCGCGACGCCCGCCTGGCCCCCGCGCAGCGCCCCGCGCCTGTTCGTCGCCGCGCCGCTGGCCGAAGGGGCGGAGGTGGTGCTGGACGGGGGCCAGGCGCATTATCTGCTGCGGGTGATGCGCGCCGCGCCGGGCGATGCGGTGGTGCTGTGCGACGATGTCACCGGCGAATGGGCGGCCACGATCGCCTCTGCCGGCAGGCGCGAGGCGGTGCTGCGGGTCGGCGCTCGGCTGCGCGGGCGCGAGCCGGTGCCCGACCTGTGGCTGTGCGCGGCGCTGCTGAAGAAGGACCGCTTCGACCTGGTGCTGGAAAAGGCCAGCGAGCTGGGCGTGCGGCGGATCGTCCCGGTCCTCGCCCGCCGCTGCGTCGCCGACCGCCTCAACCCCGATCGCGCGCGGGCCATCCTGACCGAGGCGGCCGAGCAATGCGCGCGCACCGCCCTGCCCGAACTGGCCGACACCGTGACGCTGGCGGCGCTGCTGCGCGACTGGCCGGCAGAGCGCACGCTGTTCTTCGCCGACGAGCAGGGCGGCGACCCGGCGGCCGCCGCCTTCGCCGCGCATCCGGCCCCGGCCGCGCTGCTGGTCGGCCCCGAAGGCGGCTTCGACGATGCCGAGCGGGCCGCCGTGCGCGCGCTGCCGCAGGCCCGGCCGATCACGCTCGGCCCGCGCATCCTGCGCGGCGAGACCGCCGCCATCGCCGGGTGCGCGCTGTGGATGGGCACGGCCGGGGACTGGTAAGCGAGCCGGCAGGGCCGGCCGATTTTGTGCTGGCGCGGCCCCGGTGATGGGACTAGCGGCGCGCTGATGAGCACCCGCACCGCCACCGTTCAGGAAGAGCCGCCGATCGAACGGCGCGACCAGCTGGTGGCGCCGATGCAGCAGGGCGAAAAGCCGCGCGAGGCATGGCGCATCGGCACCGAGCACGAGAAGCTGGTCTATCGCCGCAGCGACCACGCCGCGCCCTCCTATGACGAGCCCGGCGGCATCCGCGACATCCTGATGCAGCTGACCGAGTTCGGCTGGCAGCCGGTCGAGGAGGAGGGGCCGGACGGCATCCGCCGGGTAATCGCGATGAGCGGCCCAGACGGCGCGGTCAGCCTGGAGCCGGCCGGCCAGCTGGAGCTGTCGGGCGCGCCGCTGGAGAATCTGCACCAGACCTGCGCGGAAACCGGCCGCCATCTCGACCAGGTCAAGGCCATCGGCGAACGCTGCGGCGTCGGCTTCCTGGGGCTGGGGATGTGGCCCGACAAGACCCGCGAGGCGCTGCCGATCATGCCCAAGGGCCGCTATGCGATCATGCTGCGCCACATGCCGCGCGTGGGCACGATGGGCCTCGACATGATGCTGCGGACCTGCACCATCCAGGTCAATCTCGACTATGCCTCCGAACCCGACATGGTGAAGAAGTTCCGCGTCGGGCTGGCCTTGCAGCCGCTGGCGACCGCTCTGTTCGCCAATTCGCCGTTCACCGAAGGCAAGCCCAACGGTTTCCTCAGCTATCGCAGCCACATCTGGTCGGACACCGATCCGCACCGAACCGGGATGCTGCCCTTCGTGTTCGAGGACGGGTTCGGCTACGAACGCTATGTCGACTACATGCTCGACGTGCCGATGTATTTCGTCTTCCGCAACGGCAGGTATATCGACGCCGCCGGGCAGAGCTTCCGCGATTTCCTGCAAGGCCGGCTGCCGGCGCTGCCGGGCGAACTGCCGCGGCCGAGCGATTGGTGGGATCACCTGTCCACCGCCTTCCCCGAAGTGCGGATGAAGAGCTTTCTGGAGATGCGCGGCGCCGATGGGGGCCCTTGGAACCGCATCTGCGCGCTGCCGGCGCTGTGGGTCGGGCTGCTCTACGACGATACCGCGCTCGATGCCGCCTGGGATCTGGTCCGGCACTGGACGATGGAGCAGCGCGAGGCGCTGCGCGACGCGGTGCCCCGGCTGGCGCTCGACGCCCCGGTGCCCGGCGGCGGCACGCTGCGCGACCTCGCGCGCGAGGCGCTGGCGATCGCGCGCGGCGGGCTGCAGGCGCGGCGGCGGATCAGTGCGAGCGGGGAGAGCGAGGCGGGCTTCCTCGAACCGCTGGAGGAGATCGTCGCCAGCGGCAAGGTGCCGGCGCAGCGGCTGCTCGACAAGTTCCACGGCCCCTGGGGCGGCGACATCGACCGGGTGTACGAGGAAAGCTTCTAGGCTCCGCCGGCGACGGAGCCTTTCGCCTCCGGCGGCGTTGGGGCTTCGAGCAAGGAGAGCTGTCATGCTGATCAGGATCGCCGCCCTGGGGGCGCTGGGCTATGCCGGGTACCGCCTGTGGCGCAGCGGCGCGCTGTCGGGCGCGGCCGGGTCGGCGCGGGTTCCGCCGCCGCTGTCGGTGGGGCGCCAGCCCGGGCTCGCCGGCGGCCCGCTGAGCGCGGAGGCCACGCTGATCCATCCGGGCGAGGACATGCCGCGGGGATAGTGCCGCGCGGATAGCGCCGCACGCGCCGCCGGCTGACGGGCGCCTTCATTCCGCCGCCAGCAGCGCCTCCGCCCCGCCGAGATCGACGCTGACGAGGCGGCTGACCCCCTTCTCCACCATCGTCACCCCGAACAAGCGGTGCATCCGGCTCATCGTCACCGCATTGTGGGTGACGATCAGGTAACGGGTGGCGGTTTCCTCCACCATCACGTCGAGCAGGTCGCAGAAGCGGTCGATATTGGCATCGTCGAGCGGGGCGTCGACCTCGTCCAGCACGCAGATCGGCGCCGGGTTGGTCAGGAACAGCGCGAAAATCAGCGCCACCGCGGTCAGCGCCTGCTCCCCGCCCGACAGCAGCGTCAGCGATTGCAGCCGCTTGCCGGGCGGCTGGGCGTAGATTTCCAGCCCCGCCTCCAGCGGATCGTCGGAATCGACCAGCGCCAGATGCGCCTGCCCGCCTTCGAACAGCCGGGTGAACAGCCGGCGGAAGTGCCCGTCGACGGCCTCGAAGGCGGCGCGCAGCCGCTCGCGCCCCTCGCGGTTGAGGCTGCCGATCGAGCCGCGCAGGCGGGCGACCGCCTCGCCCAATTCGGCCTGCTCGGCGGCGCTGGTGCCGTGCTGGCGCTCGGCCTCGGCCAGCTCGTCGGCGGCGACCAGGTTGACCGGGCCGATCCGCTCGCGCTCGGCGCCCAGCCGGTCGTGGGCGGCGGCCTCGTCCTCGGCGGCGGAGACATCGGCGGCGGCAAAGGCGAAGCGTTCGGGCAGCAAAGGCGGCGGGCACTGGAACCGCTCGCCCGACTGGCGCGCGGCATCGCTGCGGCGTGCCTCGGCGGCCTCGGCGCGGGCGGCGGCGCCGGCGCGGCCCTCGCGCGCGGCGAGCAGCGCGTCACTGGCCCTGGCGAGCGCGGCATCGGCCTGTGCGGCCCCGGCACTGGTAGTGGCCAGCATCGCCTCGGCCTCGGCCAGAGCGACAGCCAGCGCGTCGCGCCGGGCCGCGCCCTCGGCGATCTCGGCGCGCAGCGCGGCGGGGCGCTCGGCGATGGCGGCGCGCTCGGCGGCGATCTCCTCGAAGCGGCGGGCCGAATCCGCCAGCCGGCGGGCGGCGTCGCCGGCGCGGGCCTGCCAGCCGCGAATGTCGGCGCGCCCGGTGGCGACCCGCTCGCGCCCCTGCGCCAGCGCCTGATCGTGCGCGGCGAGCGCGGCGGCGGCCCCTTGCAGCGCGGTTCGCGCGGCATCGTTGCGCTCTCGCGCGGCGGCCAGCGCGGCGCGGCCGAGA
>JACIYY010000285.1 GCA_014359685.1 Porphyrobacter sp.
GTCGATCCCGCGCTCGCCTATGCCCACACCTTGCAGGAGTCGAATTTCCGCGCCAGCGCGGTCAGCCCGGCGCAGGCGCAGGGGCTGATGCAGATCACGCCCGTCACCGTGCGCCAGCACGCGCCCGGACTGGGCCTGAACGCGGCGGCGGTGGATATCTTCGACCCGGCCGTCAACCTCGCCTTCGGCCAGCGCAACCTGGAGATGCTGCGCGACGATCCCGCGACGCAGGGGCGCCTGCCCAAGATCATCGCCGCCTACAATGCCGGCCTCTCCCCGGTGACTCGCTGGAACAGCGAGATCCGCGACGGGGGCGACCCGCTGCTATATATGGAATCGATCCCCTATTGGGAGACGCGCGGCTATGTCGCCATCGTGCTGCGCAATTACTGGATGTACGAACGCCAGGCCGGCGCGGCCTCCAACAGTCGGGTGACGCTGGCGCAGAATGCCTGGCCCGGCTTCCCGCAGCCCGCGCCATCGGGCGGGCGAGTCTATCTGACGGCCGGCGGACAGGATTGATGGCGATCGACGCGGCGCGCCGCTTCCGGCCTGTCGCCATCGCGCTGCTGACGGTGTCCGATACCCGCACCCCGCAGGACGACACCTCGGGCGATTTGCTGGCCGCGCGGATCGAAGGCGCCGGCCACGTCCTCGCCGCCCGCGCCATCGAGCGTGACGATGCCGCCGCCATCGCCGCGCGGCTGGAGGGGTGGATCACCGCCCCCGCAGTGGACGCGATCGTCGCCACCGGCGGCACCGGGCTGACCGGGCGCGACGTCACGCCCGAGGCGCTCGAGCGGGTGAGGCAGGCCCATCACGGGCGCGACATTCCGGGCTTTGGCGAATTGTTCCGCTGGATCAGCTATCGCACCATCGGCACCAGCACCGTCCAGTCGCGCGCCTGCGCGGTGGTGGCAGGCGGAACCTATATCTTCGCCCTTCCCGGCTCCAACGGCGCGGTGAAGGACGGCTGGGACCACATCCTCGCCGAACAGCTCGACAGCCGCAACCGCCCCTGCAATTTCGTCGAGCTGATGCCCCGCCTGCGCGAGGTCTGAGCGAGGCTCCTGCCATCCCTGCCGGCGATGGACACCGTGCGGTCCGGCCACCTGTTGCCATGAATGGACCAGCGGCGCACCGTGCGCCCATGCCGAAACGGGGCTGTCATATTGGCGGGGCAGCAATGCCCGCGGTCGACTGGCATCCAGCGGAGACGAGCGACAGGATGGTCCCTACGAGGAGCGTGATGATATCGGCAATATCCGGACTGGCCGTCGCCAGCGCCGGCGCGTTGGCGGTCGAACTGTCCGGTACGGGCGAAAGCCACGCCCAGATGGCGGCCCCGCGTTCCGCGCAGGCCCCCTCGCGCGAGCCCTATCCGTCCTTCGAGGTCCGCAAGGATCCGGCGGGCGAAGTCGAGCTTCCGGGATGGACCCGCAGCGGTCCGTTGGAGTGGATCGCCGA
This sequence comes from Porphyrobacter sp., assembly GCA_014359685.1. Taxonomy (GTDB): domain Bacteria; phylum Pseudomonadota; class Alphaproteobacteria; order Sphingomonadales; family Sphingomonadaceae; genus Croceibacterium. The sequence continues at coordinate 1,468 of JACIYY010000285.1, forward strand.
TCCCGCCGATCCGGCTTCGCCGCGTTATGTGAAGGTCGAATTCGGAGCGCAGCCCGTCGATCCGGGCCAAGCATTCGGCGCGGCGATGAAGCGCGCCGGCGTGGTCACCGCAAGCGACGTTGCCATGCGCGAGATCGAGACCTACGCGCTGCTCAGCCGCGAGGGCGGCAAGGGCTGGGCGACCGCTGGCACCGCGACAATCGCCGGCGTGCCCATGTCGCTGTTCGCGGTCACCGGCCTGAGCAAGAAAAGCGGCGTCTATTCGACCGAGCTGTTCATCGCGCCCACCGCCGACTACCAGCGATGGGGCGGCGTCATGAAGATGCTCGACGCCTTCGGCGTGGCCGAGCACATCGAAGGCCTTCCGGCCGGTTTCGCCGATCAGGTGCGCGGCGCCACGCCGGCCGAACAGGCGCAGATCTTCGCGCAGTTGGTCGATATCACGACGATGCGCGTGTTCGGTCAGATGATGCAGGCGCAGCAGGGGCTGCTGCAGACGCTCCAGGGTGTCGGCAAGGACATCGAGACCCGCACCCATTGTCAGAGCATCGAAGGGTGCAGTTTTGTGCCGGGCGCCTTACCCGGCCAGGGCAGCTACAGTATCAGCAAGTGACGAGGCGGGCGCCGGACGCTTGCCGGTCCTGCATCGCCCTCGCCCCGGCGCGGCGGGAGATGACGCTATGCCATGGCGTTCTCCGGTTGCGGCACCGCGCCCGATGCCGCGCGGCGAGTGTCTGCCGCGCTTGCGTTTTTGTTTTTGCTATGTTCCATATATGGGCTGTGATTCCGGCCCCGCCCCCCTTCCGCGGCCGAGGCGCGCAATCGGGCGCCGCCTCCAGCCGCTTCAACCTGCCGTCGCGCGAGGTCGATGGCGACTGGCGCGACCATATGGTTGCGCTCGATGGGCCGCCGGTGACGCTGCGGACCATTGTGACCGAGGAGCGGCCCAAGTCGATCCTGACCTTCAACCGCTCGCCCGACATCCCCTTCGACCGCTCGGTCAACGCCTATCGCGGCTGCGAGCATGGCTGCATCTACTGCTTCGCGCGGCCCAGCCATGCCTATCACGACCTCTCCCCCGGCCTCGATTTCGAGACCCGGCTGTTCGCCAAACCCGATGCGGCCGCGCTGCTGCGGGCCACGCTGGCGCGGCGCGGCTATGTCGCCAGGCCGATCGCGATGGGCACCAACACCGATCCCTACCAGCCGATCGAGGGCCGCTATCGGATCACCCGTGCGCTGCTGGAGGTGTGCCTGGAGGCACGCCATCCGGTGACCATCACCACCAAGTCCGACCGGGTGCTGCACGACATCGACCTGCTGCGCCAGATGGCGGCGCACAATCTGGTCGCGGTCGCGGTGTCGATCACCTCGCTCGACGCCCGGCTATCCCGCCTGCTGGAGCCGCGCGCCACCACCCCGGAGCGCCGGCTGGCCGCGCTGGGCACGCTGGCGCAGGCGGGCGTGCCGGTCCATTGCTCGATTGCGCCGGTCATCCCTGCCATCACCGATCAATTCCTGGAGGAGATCGTCACCCGCGCCGCGGCGGCCGGCGTCCGCTCTGCCGGGTGGATCGCGCTGCGCCTGCCGCATGAGGTCGCGCCGCTGTTCCGCGAATGGCTGGCGGTGCACTTCCCCGACCGCGCCGACAAGGTGATGGGGATCGTCCGTTCGATCCGCGGCGGGCGCGACAACGATCCGGGCTTTTTCAGCCGCTTGCGGCCCGGCGGCGTGTGGGCCGATCTGCTGCGCGCACGCTTTCGCCTGGCCTGCCGGCGCGCCGGGATCGAGCAGCAGCGCTTCGAACTCGACTGCAGTTCGTTCCGCCCGCCCGACAGCGACGGACAATTGCGGCTCTTGTAATCAAAATGGCACAGTGTTGGTCTTTGGTGGGTTATGCCTTCGGGCGTGGAACATCTTTGTCATCGCAGCGCCCTTGGCCGAGGGCGCACGCGGCTTCTTTTCCGCGATGCGGATCACGGGTATGGCCGTTTGGGGACTGGCCAGTTAAAACAGGGAACAGCAGATGCGAACACTGACCTTGGCGCTGGCAGCCGCCGGCACGATGCTCACCACGCCGGCGCTGGCGCGCGACGGCCAGCCCTATCTGGGGATCGAAGCCGGCGCGGTCTTCCCGGAATCCTTCGACTACGACCTGGAAGGCACGCCCGCTCTGGTCACCCCCGGCGACGATGACGGGCGCCCGTTCGTCTTTGAAGTTCCCTTCTTTACAGCCGTTGCTATCGAAAGCTTTGCCAAACTTCGGCCCGAGCTAATATCAGGGGTTGGAGCACGTCTGGAGGCGCACCGGGAAACCAAAGAGGCCTTCA